>JAWWCH010000046.1:0-9017 GCA_033720575.1 Marinirhabdus sp. | reverse complement strand
CCCTCAAGCAACTTTAGCAGTGCTTGTTGCACGCCTTCACCACTCACATCACGTGTAATGGATGGATTATCACTTTTTCGTGCAATTTTGTCGATCTCATCGATAAAGACGATTCCATTTTGGGCTTTCTCCAGGTTATAGTCGGCCGCCTGCAGTAAGCGCGTCAAGATACTTTCAACGTCTTCACCTACATACCCCGCTTCTGTGAGAACAGTCGCGTCAACAATGGCCAACGGCACGTTTAACATGCGTGCAATCGTCTTGGCGATCAGTGTTTTTCCGGTACCGGTTTGACCCACGATTACGATATTACTCTTTTGGATTTCGATATCATCGTCGCTCTTTGGCTGTAATAAGCGCTTATAATGGTTATAGACCGCCACAGACATCACCTTTTTGGTATACTCCTGCCCAATCACATAATCATCCAAAAACTCCTTAATCGCTTTTGGCTTCTTCAGCATCACCTCTTTGCTCAGTTCATTGTTGTTGGTATGCAGGGCTTCTTCCACCACGATACCATGTGCCTGCTCAATACATCGATCACAGATATGAGCATCTAAGCCCGCGATCAGCAAGTTGGTTTCGGCCTTTTTTCGACCACAAAATGAACATTCTAATTCTTCTTTCGCCATGACTACAATTTCTATTAACGAGCTAAGATCTCGTCTATCATTCCATATTCCTTCGCTTTATCGGCTTTCATCCAATAATCACGATCACTGTCTTCGTAAACCTTTTCATAGGTTTGGCCGCTATGCTTCGCGATAATCTTGTACAACTCTTCTTTGAGCGTCACTATTTCACGAGCGGTAATTTCGATATCACTGGCTTGACCTTGTGCTCCTCCTAAGGGTTGATGAATCATCACGCGCGAGTGCGTAAGCCCACTACGCTTTCCTTTTTCACCAGCACACAACAATACGGCACCCATGGAAGCCGCCATTCCGGTACAGATGGTAGCTACGTCAGGTTTTATGAACTGCATAGTATCATAAATACCCAATCCAGCATATACGCTTCCGCCAGGGGAATTGATATAAATCTGGATGTCTTTTGAAGCATCGGTACTTTCTAAAAAAAGCAACTGTGCCTGAACGATGTTTGCTACTTGATCGTTAATTCCTGTTCCCAAGAAAATAATTCGATCCATCATCAAACGTGAAAACACATCCATGGCGACGGCATTCATTTGTCGCTCTTCAATAATATTTGGGGTAAGACCAACTGGGTACATACTACTTAATATCTTGTCGTAGTACGTACTACTTATACCCTGGTCTTTGATAGCAAAGTCTTTAAATTCTTTTCCGTAATTCATATAAATGGCAACTATTTTTTAAAAAAATTAGGGTGTTGATTCTCTTGTTTCAACACCCTAAAGATACCTATTTTTTTACCCAATTACGAATACGCTTCTTTTATGAATGTATCGTAGGTAATTTCTTTGGTTTTCAATTTTGCTTTTTCCTTAAAAAACTGAAGCATCTTAGTAGTGTTCAGTTGCTCGCTCAAGCGCTTCACCTCTTCTTCTTTGGAAAGGATTCTAGCCGCAATACCATCCAACTCTTCTTCGGTTGGGTTGGCGTTTCCAAATTGTGCCATTTGTCCTTTGATCATGGTTTTAGCGTAGGCTTTCAATTCGTCAAAGCTCACCTGAAGGTTGTGCTCACTGCGCAATTTCCCTTCAATAAGTTGGTAGCGCAATCCTTTTTCACTACGCTCATATTCTGCCGCAGCTTCTTCTTCGGTCATTGGCTTTTCGCCAGATACCTGAATCCATCGTTGTAAAAATTCTTTTGGAAGATCAAACTTTGTGTTTTCAATCAGGTCTTCCACAACGTCATTCAGCAACTTCTGGTCGCTCTGCTGTGCAAACTGACCTTCGGCATCTTCTTTGATTTTTTGCTTCAATTCTTCTTCGGAAGTAACCACTCCTTCACCAAATAATTTGTCGAAAAGTTCTTGGTTCACTTCAGCCAACTCACGTTGGTTCACCTCATCAATCTTGAAGGTCACTTCGATATCCAATCCATGGGCATCGTCATGCGATACTCCTAAATATTTCTGGTTGTCGTGATCATCCTTGAACAGGCCTTTGGTTTTTAAGGTAACCTCATCACCTACTTTGGCACCAGTGAGCGCAGAAAGCTGTTTTTTACCTTTGATATCTTCTGTAGAGAAGGTCGTTTTTTGATCTATTTCTTTTTCTTCGGAAGTGAAGGTTCCTGTGATTTCATCTCCTTTTTCAACAGTATCCTTAGCTACTAGTTTTCCATACTGTTTGCGTATGGTTTTCACCTGATTGTTGATCATTTCCTCATCAGCAATGATATGGTAATGAGTGATAGCCTTCTTACCGGGAAGCGCCACTTCAAATTCAGGGGCTAATCCTAAGTCAAATTCAAATGAAAAATCGTCATTGTTCCAATTGATGTCACTTTCGTTTCTTGGAATGGGATTACCGAGTACATCTAATTTTTCTTCGGTCAAGAATTTGTGCAGGTTTTCTTGCAACAATTTATTTACTTCTTCCACCAGTACTGCCTGCCCGTATTGTTTTTTTACCATACCCATGGGCACGTGTCCTTTACGGAATCCTGGAATGTTGGCATTCTTTCGGTAGTTGTTCAATACCGTGTGTACTTTGTCTTCGTAATCATCTTTAGCGATCTCAACCGTTACAACGGCATTCAGCTTATCGATTTCCTTTTTAGTAATATTCATACGCTCCTTTAATTTTCGGAGTGCAAAAGTACGATTTTTTGTATGATGTTACAACAGTACAATGCCTGAAATTCAATCTCTTATTTTTCTTCGGAAACCAATGAATGGAATATAGATTGTAAGATGGAAAGTAAAATACTAAATAGCAATGCCCACCAAATATTTCGGACGGCAAATCCGTCTACGAAGAAATCTGCCAATAAAATGATGAGTGCATTTATGACCAACAAAAAGAGGCCAAGGGTTATAATGGTCACTGGCAATGTCACCAAAACCAAAATGGGTTTTACAATGAACCGTAGCACTGCTAGGACTAGGGCCACTACCAAAGCCGAAAGAAATCCGGAGACGGCAATTCCAGGCAACAGATATGCCAACAGCAAAACAGCAGCAGCGGTGAGCAATAGTTTCAAAATCCACTTCATTGGTACATATTTGACTTAAAGATATAAAAAAACCGCTTTGGAATGCATCCCAAAGCGGTTTTGATTCGTATTACATAGAACTAGTTACTCACATTGTTTGCCAGTGTGATTGTTCCATAATTCCCAATATTCACATTTGGAATAGTGGCGTTGTACGTTTTATTGATCTCATCAATAATTAAATTCGCAGTATATGCATAACCACGTGGTGTTGGGTGTACACCATCTAGAGAAAACGCTCCCCCTGTGACAAACTCAGAAGTAAGTAGTCCGCCATCGTAATTAATTCCACCATTGGCAACTTGTGCCAAGGCTGAACGAGCGTCTACAAACCCTAATCCGTTAGCTGAAGCCAATCCGCTAATAGTAGCATTATACGCGGCTGACGCCGTTGCCACTCTTTCTTGTTCAACTGCTGTGAGTACAAATTGGTCTGCCAAAGGCACCGCAACACCAATAATTGACAAAGGGTTGTTTGGATCTGCTAATGTACCCAATACACTAGCTGCAGTAAGCACTACTAAATCATCGTTATTCGCTTGTCTCAATTGTCCGAGTAAGTTCGCGGTCGCTTCATCTAATCCAAGCGATATTAGAACTGCCGAAACATCGGTAAGATCATCATCATTGATGATTGGGAAATTTTGCCCAGCAGAAAAACTCACCGTTCGTGCTGCTGCTTCTTCCGAAGTAATAACCCCAGCAGCCACTAATGATGGCAGTACTTGGGTGTTATACAGCGCAAACTGCTCATTCACAGCCGCAGCAGTAGGTGAATCTAAAGGAATAGACCGTACAGGTACCGTAGTAAAATACGGTATGGAAGTTACATCCGGTATATTTATCAATACGCCACCAGAAGCTCCAGCAGCTAATGCTGACACCTGTTCGCTATATACAGCTGCAAAAACGTTTGGATCGGTAATATCATTAGGACCATAGGTACTTGGATCAAGGTTTCCTGTTTGGTCTACACCAGCACCACCTGCGGTCGCATAGCTCAGGATATCGTTATTTCCTATCCAAAGCGTAAAGAACGATGGGTTTAAAGAAACGGCGTCTCCTAAAACCGTAGCGTTTCCGCTAGTGGCAAAGCGCGCATAAAACGGATTTGCTGCACCACTAGCAACGCCTCCGGCGTTTCCATAACCTGGAGCAACCAAATGGAAGCTCTTCGCTCCAGGAACCCCCATGTTATTAAATGGTCCTGTTGCACTTGTAGTCACTTCAGTGGTCGGAGTGCCCTCCAAAACCACAGGTCCTAAAGGCTCTCCCGTCATTGGGTCAGCGGCTAGAACAAAACGATTTTGTGCTACTTGAGTACCATTCAACAATAATCCTCCGAGGTTATCAGACATTAACGGCTGTGTAAAATCTTCGCTTCCTCCAGCCAAGGCAAATTGTTGTGCCATGATATTCGGATACGAATTCTCTTGTCCGGTGATGTACAATGCACCATCTGCATATCCTGCCGTTAGCGAGTTACCAACAGCTACATAATTACTAAGGTCAGCGTCGCCACTTGTATAAAATCCTTCGTCGGTTACGGGATTGTCAAATTCTGGCTCACAGCTTACAAAACCTAAGGTAAGTAAGCCTCCTAATACGATATATAATGATTTTTTCATTTTCTAAATTTTTTAATGATTACATTTTGTAGGTTAACCCAAGTCCAGGTGCAAACGCACTAGATTTATAGGTACCTTCAAATGGAACTACTTGTCCGTTCTCTGTATATCCTTCATATGAAGCATTTACTTCATCAAAGTGCAAGTACAAGAAGGATGCGTCAATTTGTAAATGGTCAGATATATTTACGGTTAGACCTGCCGTGTATCCATTGCTATCGTTTCTTGGCGTTTCTGGTGCAAAGAATCCTTCGGTAACAGGAGATTCGTCAAAGTAATATCCTGCTCTTAAGGTGAACATTTTCGTTGCATCATATTGAAGTCCGAAACGGTAGGTTGACGCATTTTTGTAATTTCTTGGGTTCACTGAATCGGGAATGTTTTCATCTGCCCAGTCTATATCTAAGCTATCATACACATCCCAGAACGCTCTGTTGAAATCGAATGCAAACAACCATTTGTCACAAAACTCATACGATAGACCAACGGTCATTTCAGCAGGAAGCGGAAGAGATGCATTAAAAGTAGTGTCAGCAAATGGCGTCAATGGAGAATTTGGGATATTCTCGAAGTCGGCATCTCCGTCTTCGGCATCCAATATAATCTCTGAACGGTAATTTGCACCAATGGTTAAGTTTTCAGTAGGTCTGAACATCGCACCAACGGTCCACCCCCAATTGGTAACTCCAGTGGCATCTACGGTTACTTCAGAGCGGTTTCCGTCAAGATCGGTCAGGGTACGGTTTAGGTTTCTATTGAAATTCACAGAACCCGTAACGTAGATAGGCCCACCACCAACACTGAAGTATTCACTCAACTTTAAAGAAACGGTAGGCTGAATGAAAATAGCAGCTAGATCGATATTGTTCACCAAATGTGACCCAGCCCAATCATCTTCGTATTCAACGGTGCTACCATATGGTGTATACACTCCCAATCCAAATGCCAACCAGTCTGTAGCTTGGTAAGATCCGTAAAGGTAGAAGGGTGTTCCCACCGGACTATCAGTTTGTGCCGATGCCCCAGTTTGGGTGTTCTGGTAGGCAACGTCAGAAAAAATTCCGAAGGCACCACCTGTAATGCTCAATTTGTTCTCGAGGTAAACGAGACCCGCTGGATTAAAAAATACCGACTCACTGCTATTCACAATGGCCACACCGGTGTGCCCCATCGCCAAGGATTTGTTTCCTTGTAGACTTACACGATACCCTCCAGCATACGTTACTGCAGCTGCCAAAGCAAATACAGATAGGAGTAAAAGTTTCTTCATAATGTAAAGTTGAATTAATTGTTCTTATGTTACTAAAAATAGTCGTCAAAAGGTACATAAAAAGGATGTAATCCTCAATTTATTATGCATACATAATAAATTCGACGTTACAATGTTATAAAAATTTGATAACATTTGCGTAAAATTCTTCTGGATTTTCTGCATGCAACCAATGTCCGGCATTAGATATGGTTACAATTTTAGCTTTTGGAAAGTGTTTGTTTATAACAAGCTCATCAATGGGAAGCACATATCCAGATTTATCACCTTTCAAAAACAAGGTTTCTTTTTGGTAGCGAGCATTAGGAGGAAGCGCTTTCCCTACTTCTTCAATTTTTTCAGTCAGTACGGGAAGATTCATTCGCAGGCCCAATTGCCCTTTCTGTTTCCAATATAAATTTTTCAATAGAAATTGACGGGTTCCCACATCCGGAATATACTCTGAAAGAAGCGTATCCGCGTCGCCTCTCGACTTCAAACGCTCAACCTCTAGCGACCCCAATGCTTTCAAAATATCTTGATGGTGTTGCGGATAGGCTTTCGGGCCAATATCGGCTACCAATAGTTTTTTCACACGTTCTGGATGTGCTGCAGCAAACAACATGGCTGTCTTTCCACCCATAGAGTGGCCCATGAGCACAAATTCGGCCAACTGATGCTCATCGGCATAAGCTAACAGATCCTTTGCCATGCTTTCATAGCTAAATTCGGCATCATGAAAGCTCCTGCCGTGGTTGCGCTGATCCACAAGATGTACTTCAAAACCGTCGTCTGCAAATCGGTTCGCCAAGCTTTTCCAATTATCGCCCATGCCCAAAAAGCCATGAAGGATAATCATAGGGTCACCTTTTCCAATAATCTGGGAATGTAAAATCATTTCAATTTTTCTAAGTATTGTACCACCACATGTTCCAATCCATCATATAAAGCTTCACAAATTAGCGCATGCCCAATAGACACCTCTAACAAATGCGGCACATGGTTTTTGAAAAACGCAATATTTTCAAGCGAAAGATCGTGGCCCGCATTTACCCCAAGGCCCAGTTGGTGTGCCAATTTTGCGCATTCGGTATACGGAGCAACGGCCGCCGTACGGTCTTTGCTATACTCCTCAGCAAATTGCTCGGTGTAGAGTTCTATGCGATCGGTACCCGTTTTAGCCGCACCTTCAATCATGGCCAAACTTGGATCTACAAAAATTGAGGTTCTGATGCCATTTCGCTGCAATTCAGAAATTATTTCCTTTAAATACGCTTCGTGGGCAACAGTATCCCAACCGGCATTGCTGGTGAGCACATCTATCGAATCTGGAACCAACGTAGCTTGTGTAGGTTTTAATTCTAGCACCAATTCTAAAAATTGATCGATCGGGTTGCCTTCAATATTGTATTCTGTGGTAACCACCTTTTTCAAATCTCTGGCATCCTGATATCGAATATGCCGTTCATCAGGTCTGGGGTGAATGGTGATCCCTTGCGCACCAAAACTTTCAATCCGTTTTGCTGCTTCCACAACATTCGGCATATTTCCGCCACGTGCATTGCGCAATGTTGCTATTTTATTGATGTTAACGCTTAACTTGGTCATGGTTTTCTGTTCTCTAGACAAAAATACAAACTTGGCCTTCGGTTTGCCGGTATATTTTGAGTATTTTGCATAAAAATATAGAATTTGAATACTACAAACTATCTCATAAACGACATCGCCCCATTTGACAGTAGCACAGCTATTGGTGAGGTTCAGCGTACGTTTAACCAGTTAACCTATTCCCACCTCATCGTTAGCAAGGCCGATGAATTCATTGGATGCGTTTCTGAAACCGATGCACATTGCTTTGAAAGTGACAAAAGTTTAGCCGAATACCAATACGCCCTAGAACCCTTTTTTGTTCGTAAAACAACTCATTGGCTAGACATTCTAGAAGCTTTTGCACTTCATAACAGCAACATTATGCCTGTTCTGGATTCCAAAAACAAATATCTGGGCTATTACGAATTAAACGACATCATGCATTGTTTCAATGACACTCCGTTCTTGAGCGAAGCAGGAGGTATTATTGTGGTTGAAAAAGGCAGCAAGGATTATTCCTTCAGTGAGATCTCACAGATCGTGGAAACCAATGACGCTAAGATCTTGGGAACTTTTATTTCAAAAAGTGAAAACGACATCACTCAGGTAACCATAAAGATTGGCCACCAAGGCATGAATGCCATCGTGCAAACTTTCCGCAGATATAACTACAACGTAGTAAGCAATCATGAGGAAGATAAATTCTTGGACGACTTGAAGAAACGGTCTAATTATCTTGACAAATATTTAAATATATAAGTCATGAAAATCGGTCTCTTCGGTCAGTTTTACCATAAAAACTCTGAAACCTATATCCAATTGATCTTGGATGCGCTCAAAAGAGATGACATTGAGGTGTTGGTGGAGCATGATTTTATGGAAATGTTGAAACAGCATGACGATGTGCATACTGCCACTGCATTCAAAACATTTAAGCGGCTAGACGCGTCTTATGATTTGTTTTTTAGTATCGGTGGAGACGGTACCATTTTAAAGTCGATTACCTACGTTCGAGATCTGGATATACCCATCGTTGGTATAAATACCGGTAGGCTCGGGTTTTTGGCAACCATTCAAAAAGAACATATTTCCGAAAATATCAATAAAATTATAGACGGGAATTATACCATCTCTGAAAGAAGTTTACTTCAATTGGCTACCGACCCCCCGAACACGGATGTGGGCGAACTCAACTTTGCGTTGAACGAAGTTGCGATCAACCGAAAGAACACCACCTCGATGATCAAGGTAGAAACCGAAGTAAATGACAAATATCTAACCTCGTATTGGAGTGACGGCCTCATTGTTGCTACCCCGACCGGGTCAACGGGATACAGTTTGAGCTGTGGTGGCCCGGTAATAGACCCTAGCACCAATAGCTTTGTTATTACCCCTATT
>JAWWCH010000045.1:0-9129 GCA_033720575.1 Marinirhabdus sp. | reverse complement strand
ACATTCAAACCTGTGAATCGCTTGGTTTGCTGACCAAACAACGTATTGTTCTCTGTGGTAATGTTAATTGGAATATTCGAAGCTTGAAGCGCAGGATCAATAATTTGCACACGTCCCAATTGGTAGTTTACCGTATAATCTACACCTTCCACTAGCGTTCGCCCTCCTGCAGTAACGGTAACCGACCCTTGTGGAATGTTGAATGCCCCGATAGGAATGCCATCTGCACCGGTAGATTTGTAACTTCCTTTTAACTGAAATTTATTCTTATCACTCCCCTGTTGTTCTGCCTGAATTTTAGTGGTAGAATAGAGCGATCTGTATACGTATCTAGCCTGGTTAGCGTTGTACGTCTGAAGATTATTGTAATCTCCCGGACCTTGATCGTCATTGTCTAATTTATCAAACAAATATTCACCAAAGGGTTCTACAGACGTAAAGATAATATTACCATTTTGGGTGTCTACAGTTATTCCTGGTAAGAAATCGAAGAAACCATCACCTCCTTGTTGCGGATCACCATTAAAGTTCACACGGTCCAAGTTAAACACACGTAACAAGACGGTGTCTTCAACATCATCAGGTAAAGGAACGGCAGGGAATTCCGGAGTTCCTGGAGCAGCAGTGATGTAATTCAACGGAGAAGGATCGGTATAGAGGATGTTCAACCTAAAATCTTCTTGCTCGAGCTGAAACGCACCTAGAGGATAGATGTTTTTCATCATTAAGTCCCAAATGGGCTGTTCCACATTTGTGATATTACTTTTCAGTAATTTTACCACCAAACTTTGAGGGAGTCCGCCATTATTGTTTGGATCACCATTATTATTTGGATCACCGTTATTATTCGGGTCGCCACCACCACCCAGTGGATCTTGACCGGTTGCACCGGTGGCATTCACCCCGTCATTAGAGAATTCACCAACCTGGTACACCCTTCCGTTTACCGTATATTGATAGGCCACCGCTAATACTTCATCATTGCTGAGTCGTTGGTTCAAGGAAATATACCCCAATTGGTTATTGATTCGATATTCACCAGGATTCAACCTACGTGCGTTTTCTAGGGTCACGTAATCTGTTCCGTCATTTACCGGAACCCCACTAAAACCTTGGCCAATGGTAGCCACATCTCGAATTTCTTCGGTAAGCACACTTTGAACTGAAGGATTATCTATTCCGAAAGGGTTAAAATCGTTATTTCCGTTATCGGGAAACGCATTCCGTGATTTATTGATAAATCCTCCAGGAATGACCCGCAGACCCACGTTCGTGGGATCAGACTCACCAATATCCTGCAAAGCCACAATATTTCTAACGTTTTGGGTATTTGCTGCACGGTTGGTAATCCAAACTTCAGAACGCGTAATTTGTACATTCGAATTTACGAAAGGGTATTGACGTAAGATTCGGTCGTAATTGTCCCGGAAATAATGCGCAAGGAAGAAGTGACGGTTCTCATCATAATCGAGCGCAAATAATTCAAAGTCGTTTATAGTAGCTCCTCCTTCTGCCGTTACGCTTCGGGTTTCAGATTGTTGTTCAGAAAAGACCCCGGTGATTGTTGTTTTACCAAATTGTAGTTGGGCTTTTACCCCAAACAAACTCTGTGCCCCTTGTATGAGCGTACTGTTCAGCGGCATATTTACGTTACCTACCTCAATTTTTTGGATGATATCATCTTCTGTAGGGGTGTACTCTAACTTGATTTGATTTTGAAAATCGAAGGTAGATTGGGTATCGTAGTTGGCATTCACCGTAAGGCGCTCACCCACTTTCCCCAACAAACTCAAGCTGATACGCTGGTCGAAATCGAATGATAAATTGCTTCGGTTTCTTGGTGAAAAGGCTGGATTATCTTGTTTGGTATACAGTAATCCTAAGTCCATTTCTACCGTCCCTTGCGGAATCACTTCAATGGTGTTTCCACCGAAGATCGACTCAAAGAAATTTGAATTTACATAAAAGGTGGGCAACAAATTTCGCTGTGCTTCTTCAGAACCATCTTTTCTTCCGTCAGCTGCATCTATTTTTTCCTTGAAATAGGCTTTCATTTGCTCTTCAAGGATCAGATCTTGGTACTCTTGAGGGGTAAGGATGATGGGGTAGGTTAGATTGATGGATCCTAATGTTCTGGTATAGACATATCGGTCCATGATGGGATCATATGTATATAAATCTACAATACTAGGAGGATCAGGCAAATCCATTCTCCCCATTACAGAACCTGTGGCCAAACTATCTTGTGCCGACACCTGTGTTATTCCACTAAATACTACACTTAAAACAAAGAAAAGACCAAAAAGGTTCCTTTTAAAATCGTAATTTTTTGCGCCCAAAGTTTATAGTTTTTTTAAAGCTAATTTTATGATCGTTTCTACACTTGCCCCAGGATCATCCCGCACAATTTTTTCACAAACTTTATCAGCTTGTTTGCGAGCGAAACCTAACGTCTCCAAAGCAGATAACGCTTCATTTTTATTAGTATTGCTCGATATTCCAGAAATTCCAGTCATACCGTAGACTTTCAAAATTTTATCTTTCAAGTCAAGAATCACACGCTGCGCCGTTTTGGCACCAATTCCCTTTACAGATTGTATGGTAGCAACATCTTCACTTACGACAGCTTCTCTTATCTGATCAGGGGGTAAAGAGGATAGCATGGTACGCGCTGTACTGGCTCCTACTCCAGATACTGATATTAAAAGCTTGAATATTTCACGTTCTTCCACTCCCATAAATCCAAATAGGGTATGAGAGTCTTCTTTAACCAATAAATACGTGTATAAATTGACGTTTTCGGACGAGGGGAGTTGCGAAAAAGTATGCAATGAAATGTGTACCAAATAGCCCACTCCATTGCAATCTATAACTACGTCTGTTGGATTTTTTTCTACAAGCCGTCCTTGCAAATGGGTAATCATAGATGTTAACGTAAGGTTAAAGGCCCAAATATAGTATAATTATTTGCATTGGCACAGCCCATTTTTACTTAAAAAGACACGGTTTTAGCCCATGGCCTCCATCTCCTTGGCACGTCTTTCTTTCTGTTGGGCATCTACAACGGCCACGGCTGCCATATTCACGATTTCCTCTACACTTGCACCCAGCTGAAGTATATGAACTGGTTTGCGCATCCCTAGCATTATAGGACCAATAGACTCTACCGCGTTCAATTCCTTAATGAATTTATAATTGCTGTTGGCAGAATCGAGATTTGGAAATATCAGCGCATTCACTTTTTTACCCGCCAACTTTGAAAACGGAAACTTCTTTTGAAGCATTTCAGGATTGAGGGCAAAATCGGTCTGCAGCTCACCATCAACGATCATATCTGGTGATACCCGATGTAAGTATTCAACAGCATCTCTAACTTTTGTGGCATGAGGATCTTTTGACGAACCAAAGTTCGCATACGAAATCATGGCTATCACAGGTTTCAAACCAAAGAGCTTCATAGTATAGTTGGTCATTTGGGCAATTTTAGCCAACTCTTTTGCGGTTGGATCAATGTTGATCGACGTATCAGACAGAAATATCGGACCTCTTTTTGTCAACATCAAGTTGGTGGTGGCCACTTTCTGAACCCCTTCAAACCTTCCTACGGTTTCGAGAACCGGTCGCACCACCGATGGATACGAACGGGCATAGCCAGAGATCATACAATCTACATCCCCTTCAGAGAGCATCATTGCCGCAAAATAATTCCGTTCGCGCATTATCCCTTGAGCGTCGTAGAGTGTAATGCCGCTTCGTCTTCTGTTCTTCCAATGTTTCTCGGCGTATCTGTTTCGCCGCTCTGCCTGTTCATCGCTCTTGGGGTCAATAATTTCAACTTCTGAATCAAATTCAATCTGCTCCATTAAATCGACGATAATTTCTCGTCGCCCTAAGAGTACCGGGACACCAATACCTTCTTCCATTACAATCTGAGCCGCTTTGAGCACATCCAATTGATCGGCCTCCGCAAAGACAATACGTTTGGGGTTCATCTTGGCCCGATTCAGCAACAAACGGATAATCTTATTATCACTACCCATTCGTTCATACAACTCATCTTCATATTTATTCCAATCAAGAATAGGTGCCGTTGCCACGCCAGATTCAATTGCTGCCTTGGCAACTGCCGGAGGCACCGTGGCGATGAGCCTTGGATCAAAAGGCTTTGGGATAATATAATCTTTACCAAAATTTAATTTGGTCTCTCCATATGCAATGTTCACCTGTTCAGGAACAGGCTCTTTGGCAAGACTCGCCAATGCCTTGACTGCTGCCATTTTCATTTCTTCGTTGATCTTGGTCGCTCTTACATCAAGTGCGCCTCTAAAAATAAATGGGAACCCTAGCACATTATTTACTTGATTGGGATGATCACTTCTTCCCGTAGCCATAATGATATCTTCCCGAGAGGCAATAGCAATATCGTATGCAATTTCTGGATCAGGATTTGCCATGGCGAAAACTATAGGGCTTGCCGCCATAGACTGCACCATTTCTGGTGTGACAATGTTTCCGACCGAAAGTCCTAAAAAGACATCGGCATCTTTCATGGCATCGACCAATGAGTTCTGGGTATCAGGATTCTTAAATTTTTGTTGAACGTCTGCCAGGTCGGTTCTTTCTGTCCCCAAGAATCCGTTGCTATCGAACATGTAAATATGCTCGAGTTTAGCACCTAGAGCGATATATAGATTGACACAAGAGATAGCAGCCGAACCAGCACCTGATACCACAAATTTGACCTCCGAAATTTCCTTTTCTGCGATTTCCAAGGCGTTGATGAGCGCTGCCGCCGAGATGATCGCCGTTCCGTGCTGGTCGTCATGCATCACCGGGATGTCTAATTCTTCTTTTAAACGCCGTTCAATTTCAAAAGCCTCTGGAGCTTTGATATCTTCCAGATTGATGCCGCCAAATGTGGGCGCAATGTTCTTAACTGTAGCTACAAATTCATCAATGTTTTCGGTGTTGATTTCAATATCAAAAACATCGATGTCGGCAAATATCTTAAAGAGCAGGCCTTTTCCTTCCATCACTGGTTTGGAAGCTTCCGGGCCAATATTTCCGAGGCCCAATACCGCAGTACCGTTGGTGATCACCGCCACCAAATTTCCTTTGTTGGTGTATTTATAAACATTGTCGGTGTCTTTTTCAATTTCTAAGCAAGGTTCGGCCACACCTGGTGAGTATGCCAAGGAAAGATCGCGCTGGGTAGCATATTTTTTAGTTGGCACCACCTGGATCTTACCGGGGCGTGGTTTTGCGTGGTACAATAGGGCCTCTCTGCGTTTACTCTGTTTGCTCATAGTGAATTGATTGGTAGTTACAAATGTAAGGGAGTGGGAACAAAGAGGGAATTAAATCGACTTCTTTTTAGGATGGTTCAGGGCAATTTAACACAGTTAGAAGCCTTTACCTATCAGACTTTTGCAAAAATTCTATGTTTCGCTTTAAGCCTTCAAATTTGGTTCGCTTTACTGCACTTTTCTTGAAAATTTCATTGAAGACCTCTTTCGTGATTTCTTCCCAATCACTTTTGGTTTGAGAAAGAATTTTGGGGTGTGCATTGAACAACGGTTCGTTGTGAGGTTGGCTGAAACGGTTCCACGGACAAACATCTTGGCAGATATCACAGCCAAACATCCAATCTTCCATATGATTTTGAAAAGATGTTGGAATTTCATTTTTCAATTCAATGGTGGCATAACTGATACATTTGCTGCCGTCTACCACATAGGGTTCAACAATGGCCTGGGTGGGACAAGCATCTATACATGCTGTGCACGAACCACAGTGATCGGTAACCGGCGTGTCATAGTCTAATTTCAAATCGATGATCAATTCAGCAATAAAATAAAACGATCCGGTCTGCTTCGTCAATAAATTGCTGTGCTTTCCAATCCAACCCAACCCACTTTTAGCAGCCCAGGCTTTGTCTAGCACCGGCGCAGAATCCACAAATGCGCGTCCTTGCACGTCTCCAATTTCATCTTCAATAAAAAATAGCAACTGCTTCAGCTTATCTTTGATCACAAAGTGGTAGTCGGTACCGTAGGCATATTTTGAAATTTTATAGGCATCCTCATTTTGGGTTTCAGCAGGGAAGTAATTCAACAATAATGAAACCACACTTTTTGCATCGGGAACTAATTTGGTAGGATCAAGTCTTTTATCGAAATGGTTTTCCATATAGCCCATTTCGCCATGCATATTATTGTTGAGCCACTGCTCTAACCGAGGTGCTTCAGTTTCCAAAAAACCCGCCTTACTAATACCACAAGAAAGAAATCCGAGGCGCTTTGCCTCATTTTTTATAGCTACAGTATATTTTTCAGCAAGATTCATGGCTGTTACTTCCTAATGATCCACTTGTCTTGTGGATACCATCCATCCTGTACAGGCATTTCAATATGCTCCTCAATTTTGGCATTCTCAAAAAGTTTGCTCATAAAGGATGGAGGTTGAAATGCAGAGTACATTCTGTGCCCCTCTACTACTTGACCTCGAACCACAAGCTCGCCACGTTCATATTTTTCCAATTCTGTCTTGGTTAATTTTGGTTTATACACGTCTCCTTGCGTGGTTAGCAGCATAATTCCACCAGGCTTTAGCACTCGGTACAACTCATCATACCACGCATGGTGCATGGCTTCAGATAGATGTGTGAAAATGGAAAGTCCGTAAATGACTGTAAAAAAGTTGCCTTCATAGGGCAATTCGGCGGTCAACTCATTTTTATTGAATGCGATGTCACCGAGATGTTCTTTGCACCATGCGATCGATTTTTCATTGTAGTCGGTTCCGTAGTAGGAACACCCATTTCCAACAGTATCCGGCAGATGTCTTATAATCCGACCAGGGCCGCAGCCCCAATCTAAAATGCGAACGTTTTCTAAGGAAACATATTTTTTAAAAAGTGAAGTGAAAAATTCAGCATCTTTTTTTCCGTTGTAATAATAACTATCATAACTAAGTGCGTGCGATTCATAGATCAAATAGTCGGGAGGTAATTGAACATCTGGATGCTTTCTAAGAAAAGCCGCGTTTGCTTTTCTGTTTCTTATCTTCTCGGTTTGAAACCGAAGCGTGTCAGCCTGATGCAGTACATTCAAGCTTCTTAGCATGGAAGAAATTCTGGTTTTATACATGGGAATGCACTTTTTTGGAATGAAATTTCAATATAGCATTTTTTGGTTTTAATGTAATCAACGGATTGATGTCTATAGGATCATCGGATTGATCTATCTCAAACGTATCACAAAGTGTAGCAATGCTCAATACCATTTCATACATGGCAAAATTATTGCCAATACACATGCGCGGACCCGCACCAAAAGGAAAGTAATGTGAAGCGAACTCGCTGTGCTGTTTTCCAATAAATCGTTCAGGGGTAAACGAAGTAGGGTTATTCCAATAGTTCTCACTTTTATGAATTTCGTGCACCGCAAACAGTAAGCTTGTTCCCTTTTCAAAATGCATCCCTTCAAAGGTATCGGCCTCAAGGTTTACCCGGTCTATAAAATAGGCAGGCGGATATAGTCGCAAAGATTCTTCAATGACTGCCGTGGTAATTGGTAGCTGTTGAAGTATTTTCATGTAATCTTCGGATGTGGCTTTTGCCTGGCTGACTTCCGCACTGATCTGATTCTGGTATTCAGGGTGTTTGGCCAACAACTGCGTTGTAAACGTTAAGGCATTACTTGTAGTTTCATGACCCGCCACAAAAAGAATCAAAATTTCATCAATGAGTTGTTCCTCATCCATGGCATTCCCGTCTTCATATCTCGCATCCAATAACATATCGAGTAAATCATCTTCTCGCTTGCCTGAAGCTTGGCGTTCTCGAACAAGATTGGTTAATATTTGCCGTGCTTCCTGTGTTAAATCGAGATGGCGTTGGAGGGTGCCACTAAGTCGAAACCACCAGTGCAGATAGGGCTGCCTTAGTTCGCGCACCAACATTTTTTGAGCGGTTTCAGTGATATGTTGTAGCCGATCAATCTGTGTTCTTGAGACCCCACCACTGAACAATGACTTTGCCACCACTTGAAATGCTAAATTATTATACACCGAAAATATATCGAAAGGCCGTTCCGTCTTTATATGTTGAAGTTCTTCACTAATCGTCTCTTGCATGACTTCAAGGATCGTAGTGAGTTGCTTTTTGTGAAAAGCTGGTTGAATGAGCTTCCGCTGCCTTTTCCAGTGTTTGCCTTCAGCAGTAAGAAGTCCGCGACCAATATATTTAGCAAGGTCTTGGGTTTGAATGGGCGATTTGGTATAGTTTCTTTGATTTTTTTGAAGCACATACTGCAGGAATGCAGCATCTCTAGAAAAAACGACGGATTTGTTAAATCCGATTTTCAGGCGGAAGGTATCGCCCAATCGTTCAAAATTTTTGTGGTGGAAAGGCAAAGGGTTCTTTAAGATTTCCAACGAATGCTTTAGAAACCGAATTAATGGGACCGTTGGAATGGTTTTGTTCTTGCCCATAGCCTTAAAATAAGCCGCCTTGGGTTGGCCCTTTCATCTTTCCCAAATGCTTGTAGGCTGCTTCGGTAACTTCTCTTCCCCTAGGGGTTCTCATTATGAAACCTTGTTGAATAAGGAAGGGTTCATAAACTTCTTCAATGGTTTCGGCGCTTTCAGAAACCGCAGTTGCCAAGGTTGTAATTCCCACGGGGCCACCCTTAAACTTTTCAATTATTGTAGTAAGAATCTTGTTATCCATTTCATCCAAACCGTGTGCATCTACATTCAATTGTTCTAAGGCATATTTGGCGATCTTGATATCAATGGCACCATCGCCTTTAATTTGGGCAAAATCACGGACACGACGCAGCAGCGCATTGGCAATCCTCGGTGTTCCTCTACTTCTTCCTGCAATTTCGATGGCGGCTTCCATAGAAATGGCCACATCAAGAATATTAGCGCTTCGCTCTACGATGCTGGTAAGTAATTCAGTAGTATAGTACTGAAGTCTAGAGGCAATTCCGAAGCGTGCCCGCATAGGGGCAGTAAGCAAACCTGATCTTGTGGTAGCGCCAACCAAGGTGAACGGTGCCAAATTGATTTGTACAGTTCTAGCATTTGGTCCCGACTCAATCATGATATCAATTTTGTAATCTT
>JAWWCH010000044.1:0-9136 GCA_033720575.1 Marinirhabdus sp. | reverse complement strand
GAGATTATATGGGATACGATTTACCCAGTGGAAGAAAAGGTTTGATTCCAACCGCTGAATTCTACAATAAATGGTACAATTATCCGAAATATAAATGGTACGCCACAGCCACCATATCGAATGCTATCGGACAAGGAGAGGTAAATCTAACACCCATGCAAATGGCCAATTTTACAGCAGCCATCGCTAACCGAGGATATTGGTACAGACCGCACGTTATCAAAAATATAAAAGGTGTTGACACCATTCCTCATGAATATACCGTACGAAACCAAACTACCATTTCTCCTGAACATTTTGAGCCCGTGGTTGAAGGAATGCACGATGTTTTCAACATAGGTACGGCAGCACATTTAAAGGTTCCTGGTATTGAAATCTGCGGAAAAACGGGTACTGCTGAAAACTTTGTTAGAATTGATGGCAAAAGCGTTCAACTCACAGATCATTCCACATTTGTGGCCTTCGCTCCTAAAGACAATCCCAAAATTGCGATTGCAGTATTTGTTGAGAATGGCTATTGGGGTGGTCGCTGGGCTGGTAGAATCGCCAGCTTGATGATTGAAAAGTACATTAAAGGTGAAGTAACCAGAACCGATTTGGAAAAGTATGTTTTAGAAGGAAGTTTGATGAACGAATATGAAAAGCCCTATCTCGGAAAACCCTTCCCTATAAACGATGGAAAAAAAATTAGCGCAAAATTCCTAAACGAAATCAAGTAATAATATTCCTCTATAGAATGACGTGCTTACCGTAAATCGCCCTATGTCGCAGAATACATCATTTTTAAGATTCGATTGGCTCACTATATTTCTGTTTTTTGCCTTGGTCATTATTGGATGGGTAAACATCTACTCTGCGTCATTAGATGAAACAACTACAACATTCTTCGATTTAAGTCAAGTATACACACGCCAAATGTTATTTATTGGCCTCAGCGTCGGCTTGATTGTTTTCATACTGGCCATTGATGCTAAATTCTATGAACGATTCTCTAGTATCATTTACATAATTTCTCTAGTCTCTCTGCTCGGTTTGTTTGTCTTTGGGAAGAACATCAATGGAGCCACCTCTTGGTATGGGTTTGGTGCATTTGGTATTCAACCCAGCGAATTTGCAAAAGCAGCTACCGCATTGGCCTTAGCCAAGTATTGCTCAGACTTGGGCGTTAACCTTCGCGAATTCAAACATCAAATACGCGCTTTCTTAATCATTGCTCTACCAGCCATTTTCATTGTACCACAACCTGATCCCGGTAGTGCCCTCGTATACGCCGCGTTTATCTTTCCAATGTATCGTGAAGGGCTACATTTTGTGTATCTACTCCTCGGCTTTTTTGCGGCAGCATTGTTTGTGGGCACTTTGGCCATTGGTGTGCTTTGGGTTTCCATAATTGTGCTGGGGATTGCCGCATTGATATTTGCTTATAATTCGAAACGGCAACGCAGACGCCCGCCCATTTTACGGTATAGCTTTATCGCCGCCGCATGTATCGGATTCGCCTTTTCGGTGAATTACATCTTTGAAAATGTATTTGAACAGCGCCATAGAGACCGATTCAATATTGTACTTGGAAAGGAAATAGACTCACAAGGTATTGGCTACAATACCAATCAAAGTGAAATCGCCATAGGTAGTGGCGGATGGACCGGTAAAGGGTGGACCCAAGGCACACAAACCAAAGGAAACTTCGTGCCCGAGCAACATACCGACTATATTTTCAGTACTGTGGGCGAAGAATGGGGTTTTGTCGGGAGTGTTATTGTCATTTTACTATTTGTAGGGCTCATTGTGAGGGTTCTGGTTTTGGCCGAGCGGCAAAAGAACCAATTTAGTAGAATTTATGGATACAGTGTTGGGGCCATTTTATTTTTTCACTTTTTCGTTAACGTGGGAATGGTAACCGGTCTGTTCCCAACGGTCGGAATTCCATTGCCTTTCTTTAGTTATGGCGGTTCCGGACTTTGGGGCTTTACGATACTCTTGTTCATATTCATTCGACTAGACGCCAGCAATTATTATTACACCTAGCCCAAGAACTTACCAATCGGCATTACTGGTACTGGCTTCAAAACTGGCCTGTAACGATTTGGGCAACTTCGGAAAAAAATCAATGCCAGTTTCCTCTTCCAAAGCGTCAATACTGACAACATATTCATAAAAAGAACGATTGGTGGGTTGATTTGGAATTCTGAAAGCAATGGCCTTATAGTCGCCATTTCGCTTATCCAAAACAATTTTGAAGAATGCCTTCGGAACAGACACACCCTCATCGCCAATTTGATCTAGATGTGCTGTAAGGATTCCACCAGTGACTACAAAAACGCCATTGAATTCTTTGGCCCATCGTCTCACCTGCTGCTCCAGCGAATTCCAAATGCCTCGGTTGAAATCATGGTTTTGCGGACTGATATTACTGGTCAAAAAAGTTTGGTGATACGCGTCATAATTGAACCCTCGATCGGCAGCGGCTACCAAATGACCCCGATCATATCCCGAGTTTTTATAGTTCCGCCAATCTGCCGAACCACTAGCCACTTGTCGGTCTTCCACAAAATAAGGGCGCTCAAAGGTATTCGCTTTGATATGATTGGCTTGCAGTTCATAGGCTACCCACTCGGCTTGTTCATGTTCTTCAGCATACGAAAGTGCGAAAAACGGATGCTGCACTACTTCGCCTGTGGTAGACTCGGGTAAAAAGCCTTCGTTAAATTCGCTAAATTGGGTAGTAGCATCTGCATTTTTGGGATAATCCTCATTTAGACGATCCACATAGCGTTCGCCATAATACAATCCCACGGTAACCCCAACAACCAATATAACGTAGATAAATCTTCGAGCCATAACACTATTTCTTTATGTGCGCACATCTAAGGCATCCCGAAGCGCGTTACCAATGAGCATGAATGCCGTCACCAAACTCATGATGGCCAGCCCTGGGATGATGGCAAGATAGGGTTTGCCTAAAATAACATAACTATAATGATCTTTGATGATTCCGCCCCAACTGGGCATTGGGGGTTGCGCACCTATCCCCAAAAAGCTCAATCCGCTTTCAATCAAAATAGCTGCGGCAAAATTGGCTGCCGAAATGATAATGACGGGGGCCATGGCATTGGGTAAAATGTGTTTTCTGATAATCCTAAAATCTGAATAGCCCAAAGCTCGCGCTGCGGTAACATATTGTTGCTGTTTTACGCCCATTACCTGCCCTCTAACCACACGAGCCACCTCAACCCACATGGTTAGTCCAACGGCGATGAAAACCTGCCAGAAGCCCTTCCCAAGCGCCAAGGTGATGGCAATTACCAGAAGTAAGGTAGGAATAGACCAAGTAACATTGATGAGCCACATGATCACGGCATCCACCTTTCCGCCGAAATACCCAGCAATAGCTCCTAAGCTTATCCCAATGACCAGGGAAATAAAAACGGCAACAAAACCTATTGAAAGCGAAATCCGAATTCCGATGAGCATTCTGCTCAGCAGATCACGACCATATTTGTCAGTTCCCCAGAGAAAGGTCTTATCCGAAACATAGGTATTGGCAATATCTCGCCCAGTCTGTGCTTTCGGAAATAAGGACGTATCATACGACTTTTGCAAACCTTCACTACCATCGCCGGTATATTCAGTGATGGTGATCTTCTGATCAGAAATCGTGTAATCTAAGATCGGAATTTCATTACTTGTGGTTTCCTTTCCGAAGAAAAATGCTCCAACGCCTCCCTTTTCTTTGGTCTGTGACGGTATAGTAAGCATTTTCACGGTAAAGCCCGGACTTTTTGAATGAATCGACAAATGCATCTGGTTGGCATTTTCAGAATCATCAGGTGCCAGAGCGTATGCAAATAGCGCAATGAACGCACAGAGTATGAGAAAGGTTAAACTAAATATGCCCCAGAAATTTTTAGTGAATTTTCGAAGGGCAATTTTGGAAAGCGATGTAGATTGATTTTCCACCGTATAAAACTACGAAAAAACCCACGACACTTTAGAAGGTATCATGGGTTTTAAATTTTATCTAGTGCATTTAATCAAACGCTCAATAGGCTCTGATTAATTTTTGATATCAGCCACTTTCTTGGCTTTAATATTGGTGATTTTTAAGTCTTCAAGCACATTAATCGCTTCTTCAACATAAATATCTTTCGCCAAACTCTTGTGCCATCTCTTACGTTTTTCGCGTAGCGTAGTATCTTGACGCATCAATTCAACTTCATCTGGCAGTGAGCGGTAGCTCAGCTTATTGTCGTATTCGTCAATAGCGTCAAATCGTTTGGTTTCTTCTTTCCGTTGTTCGATTTCTGCGTAATATTTGTCGAAATTCAAGGTAACATCCATCTCGTCACGGCGTTTTTTAATCCACATTGCATTTTCTTCGATCAGACCCAATTGTTCGCTTTTTGCCATTCGGGCCTTGCTTTTCGAAATGGCCTCATCAAAGTCTACGTAGCCATCCCAAATTTCGTACTCTGCTGGATCTATTTTATCGTAAGGCAACGGATTGTCATAATCGCGTTCGCCAACATCAACATAACTGAATCGATCGGGCATTACTACGTCACTTTTCACACCTTCCAATTGAGTAGACCCTCCGTTGACTCGGTAAAACTTTTGAGTGGTAAGCTTTAGTGCACCCATATCTCCCATATCATTCTTACGCAACCACTGGTTTAGATCTACCAGATTCTGTACGGTTCCTTTACCGTACGATTGCTTACTACCAATAATGATAGCACGTTTGTAATCTTTCATCGCTGCAGCTAAGATTTCAGAAGCCGAAGCAGAAAGCTCATTCACTAAAATCACTAAAGGTCCGTCCCAGAGGATTTCGTCGTCTTTATCTTCAAGAACTTCTTTTCCATTGCTCGTTGACACCTGCACTACCGGGCCTTCCTCAATAAAGAGCCCTGCAATATCCACAGCGGTCCGCAAAGATCCACCACCATTGTTCCGAAGATCTAGAACCAATCCTTCAACACCTTCTTCCTTTAGGCGAATGATTTCTTTCTTAACATCGCTGGCTGAGTTTCGTTCTTTGTAATTTTCCATATCGAAATAGAACGCTGGCAAGTTGATAAGACCGAATTTCTTATTGTCACTTTTTTCGATAACCGCGCTCTTTGCATAGGTTTCTTCGAGTTCAACCACATCACGTGTGATGGTTTCTTCGCGTGAAGTACCGTCAACCCCTTTTATGGTTAAAATAACTTTTGATCCTTTTGGTCCTTTGATAAGCTTAACGGCATCGTCTACTCGCATTCCAACTACACTAACCGCTTCCTTTTCATCTTCTTGGCGCACCTTTGTGATAAGATCGCCCACTTCAATGTGCTCACCGCGCCATGCTGGTCCGCCACTAATTACATCTACCACTTTGATATAATCGTTCTTTTTTTGCAATCGAGCTCCGATACCTTCCAATTTGCCACTCATGCGCAAATCAAAGCGATCGCGATCGGGTGGCGCAAAATAGTTGGTGTGCGGATCAAATTCTTCAACGATAGTGGTTAAAAAGGTTGCAAAATAATCTTTGCGCTCAAGGTCATCCGTAAAATCATAATACTCTTCTAAGGATGTACGTGTCTGGGTTCTCGATTTTTCTTCGATTTCAGTAAGCGTTAAATTGGCATTTTCTGAAGGTGTGAATGTTTCACCTTTTGCCGCTGCTTCTTCAGCATTTTTGGCTGACGTTTCCTTTTCATCAACCAAGTCGTAGTAATTTGAAAGTGTAGAAAATTTCAACTGTTGTCTCCAACGCTCTTTCATTTCCTTTTCATTGGTCACGTATTCCAAATTGTCGTAGTCTACGTTGATAGATTCATCGATGGTGTAGTCGAATGGTTCCTTCAAAACAGATTCATATCGCTTTTTCCCTTCTTCCATACGCTTCATAAAACGATCATATACCAGATTGAAAAAGGTCAGGTCTTTCGACTTTATCTGATCGTCAATCAACGTTTTATACTCACTAAAATCTTCAATGTCAGAAGCAAGGAAATAGCGCTTCAACGGGTCTAAAGCCGTGATAAAATCAGTATATACCCCCTCACTGAACGTATCGTCCATATCAGCTGGACTGTAATGTCCTTTTTCGAGCACATAGGTGATCAAATCCAACAGCACTTTATCCTTGTCTGGATCGTCAAATTCTTTGGTAGTAAAACTGCAGGAAGTCACTGCCATTACTAATCCGAGGAGGAGAAATTTTAAATTCTTTTTCATATAGCGCATCTTCATTTTTTTTGAACTTTAAAAATAGAGAAAAAACCGTGCCAAGCATGGGTTGGCGTACTAATATTTTGTTAAACGGTTACGGGGGCTACCTTTACATTTGCAAGGTCGCCCCTATAAGACCATTTTTAATGAAAGACGTTACAGTAGCAAACTATAAATTGTATCCAATATTCGTGATGCATACACGGTATAAACTGTATTTTTGTACACATAGCAAGTAATCTATGGCAACAAAGAAACCTCTAATTTTAGTTACAAACGACGACGGTATAACCGCACCAGGCATACGGGCCCTCATTGAAGTAATGAACTCGCTCGGCGAGGTTTGGGTAATCGCTCCCGATTCGCCTCAAAGCGGCATGGGCCATGCCATTACGATTAATGACACCCTTTATTGCGATCCAGTTGAAATTGAAAAAAATGCCGCACAAAAAGAGTTTAGCTGTAGCGGAACACCTGCAGACTGCGTAAAGTTGGCCATGAACGAACTGTTGAAAAGAAAGCCGGATTTGTGTGTTAGCGGTATCAACCACGGAAGCAATTCATCGATCAATGTCATCTACAGCGGCACTATGAGTGCAGCGGTAGAAGCGGGCACACAAGGCATACCGTCTATTGGTTTCTCCCTATTGGATTACAGTCTGGACGCCGATTTTGAACCAGTAAAAAAATATGTGAAGCAAGTGGCTGAGGAATGTTTAAAGAATGGACTACCGAAAGGGGTCGTACTAAATGTGAATTTCCCGAAGGCCAAGGCTAAAGACCTTAAAGGTTTGAAGGTGTGCCGACAAGCAAATGCGCATTGGATTGAAAATTTTGACAAACGTACCAATCCGTTGGGGAGAGATTACTATTGGCTCACCGGTGAATTCGTGAACGAAGATAAGGGCGAAGATACTGATGAGTGGGCGCTGGCACACAATTATGTGTCTGTGGTACCCGTTCAGTTTGACCTTACCGCGCATCACGCTATTCAGGAAATCAATTCTTGGGACTTATGAAAACAACGAAAAAACATATAGGCACAAACATTCTCATCGGATTGCTTTTAGGCATAGCCTCTAACTTTATTGGAAGTATGCTGTATATTCTACTCTTTTCAAAATACAGCCTTAAAACTACAATTGAGGTGGCGCTGGAAGAAGACGTTATGGGGAACATCATTGGTCTTGGAGCCTTGCTCAATCTACTTTTGTTTTTCTACTTTCTGAAAAAGAATCGGTACTACCGAGCACGTGGTGTCATTATGGCTACGTTATTGGCTGCTCTTTTAATCCTTGCTGCAAAATTCTATTAGTACAAAAGCGTGGCTTCATGTATCTTTAAGCATATTTTAAACTCATGAAATATTACCTTCTTGCAGGCGAAGCATCTGGCGACTTACACGGCGCTAATTTGATGAAAGCCCTCTACAATGAGGATCCGGAAGCCGATATTCGGTTTTGGGGTGGCGATTTGATGCAAGAGGTAGGCGGCACTTTGGTCACCCACTACAAAGAACGCGCATTTATGGGATTTGCCGAGGTTATCATGAATTTGCGAAAAATCTCGAAACTCATTTCGACCTGCAAGAAAGATATTGAACAATTTGCGCCAGATGCCCTGATTTTTATTGATAATTCAGGTTTTAACCTTCGCATCGCAAAATGGGCAAAACCAAAAGGTTTCAGCACTCATTATTATATCAGTCCGCAAGTATGGGCTTCAAGAGCTAGTCGTGTAAAAACCATTAAGGCTACCATAGACCACATGTACGTGGTACTTCCGTTTGTGGAAAAATTTTACGAAAAGTACAACTATGCCGTTCATTTTGTGGGGCATCCGTTGATTGATGCAATTGCCAATAGAACACAGGTTGATCCGATTCAATTTAAAGCAGCTCACGGATTGGATGAGCGCCCTATCATTGCGCTACTTCCGGGAAGTCGAAAACAAGAGATCAGCAAAATGCTTGATGTCATGCTTAGTGTTGTAAGTGACTATCCAAGCTATCAATTTGTTATCGCGGGAGCCCCGAGCCAGGACGCCTCATTTTATGAATCATTCATGAAAGCAAAAAACGTCCGATTGATTTCAAATAAAACCTACGATCTTCTCAGTTTGGCCACTGCAGCCTTGGTAACTTCAGGTACCGCGACACTTGAGACGGCGCTGTTCAAGGTTCCGCAAGTGGTGTGCTATAAAGCGAATACCCTATCGTATCACATCGCCAAGAACATTATTACCCTGAAGTTTATATCCTTGGTGAATCTGGTCTTAGACCGAGAAGTGGTAACGGAACTCATCCAAAATAAATTGACGACCAAGAAGCTGAAGAAGGAACTGGATAACATCTTGGACGAATACGAACGTGCCCGCTTATTTCTTGACTACTATGACCTAGAACAAGCGTTGGGAGGAAAAGGCGCCAGTGAAAAAACCGCCAAACTCATAATTACCGAAACCGAAAACAAGACCAACCCCAATCCCAAAAATTCTTAGGCTCCAGAGTTGGCAGGAACTCAAATAGTGGTGTAGCCACAAAAATCACAATGAATGTCCATAGCACTAATCGGGTAAAGCTACTTCGATTGTATCTAAAGATACGATTTTATATGATGTCGCAGATTGTTAATTTCCTATTGATAAGTGTTCTTTTCCAAACCACCAAGCGGTACATTTCATTGTTAAATTTATAACATCTAAACCTACAGCATGAAAAAACTAATACTCCTATCTATTTTAGCATTATTTGTAGCCTCTTGCGGAAGTTCAAAAAGAGCAACATCCTCTTCTTCGAGAAACACTACAACAAGTAGCTCAAACAAAACTGTAGATCGAATTATTACGCATGCGAAAAAATTTGAGGGCACCCGATATAAGTTCGGCGGAACCACAAAGAAAGGTATGGATTGCTCTG
>JAWWCH010000043.1:0-9201 GCA_033720575.1 Marinirhabdus sp. | reverse complement strand
TGGGCTTGGGAATTGCTTACTGCAGTGTACGGTATCGATAAGGATATTTTATATGTCACGGTGTTTGAAGGCGATGCCTCTGAAGACCTGTCTAGAGACGCTGAAGCGCATGCCATCTGGAAACAGTTTGTGGCAGAAGACCGCATTCTGAACGGTAACAAAAAAGACAACTTCTGGGAAATGGGAGAACAGGGACCGTGCGGACCTTGTTCAGAAATTCATGTGGATATTCGCTCTGCAGAAGAAAAAGCAAAAGTGCCTGGAGCAAGTTTGGTGAACCAAGATCATCCGCAAGTTGTGGAGATTTGGAATTTGGTTTTCATGCAGTACAATCGGTTGGCCAATGGCAGTCTGGAAAAATTGCCGGCGCAACACGTAGATACCGGCATGGGCTTTGAAAGACTGGCGATGGTATTGCAAGGCAAGCAGAGTAATTACGACACCGATGTCTTTACACCTTTGATTCGAGAGGTGGAAGCCATTACCAACAGTACCTACGGAAAAGATGAAAAAATTGATATCGCCATACGGGTAATCTCAGATCACGTTCGCGCCGTTGCGTTTAGTATAGCAGACGGACAGTTGCCAAGTAATACGGGAGCGGGCTATGTGATTCGTAGAATTCTGAGACGGGCCATTCGCTATGGATTTACATTTTTAGACATTAAAGCACCCTTTATCTACAAACTCGTGGAAACCTTGAGCCAACAAATGGGGGAGGCCTTCCCAGAGTTGAAAAAAGAACAGAGCTTGATCGTAAATGTGATCAAAGAGGAAGAAGCTTCGTTCTTAAGAACACTAGATCAAGGATTGGTGTTGCTTGAAAATATGATCAATTCAGCCAAAAGCAAAGAAATTTCAGGTGCCAAAGCCTTCGAATTGTATGACACTTTCGGATTTCCGATAGATCTTACCAGTTTGATCTTACGCGAACGCGGATACCACTTGAATATTGAAGAATTTGACCAAGAACTTCAGAAGCAAAAAAATAGATCTCGGGCTGCTACAAAGGTGGCTACCGGAGATTGGGTGGTCTTGAACGATGATGCGGTGGAAGAATTTATAGGGTATGATTCGCTTGAAAGCAGGGTGAAGATAACACGCTACCGTAAAACTGAAAGCAAAAAGGAAGGTGAAATGTACCAATTGGTTTTCAATCTCACGCCTTTTTATCCTGAAGGCGGTGGCCAAGTAGGTGATAAAGGGTATCTAGAGGCTGCCAATGGTGAAGTGGTCTACATCGTTGATACCAAGAAGGAAAACAATCTTATCGTTCATTTTGCTAAAAACCTACCTCGAAATACTGAAGAATCGTTCAAGGCTGTAGTGGATGTGAAACAACGCAGCAGAACGGCAGCCAACCACTCGGCTACGCACTTACTCCATCAAGCACTTCGAAATATTTTAGGAGAACATGTTTCCCAAAAGGGAAGTATGGTACATAGCGGTTATCTGCGATTTGATTTTTCGCATTTCAGCAAAGTGACCGATGAAGAATTACGACAAGTTGAAGATTTTGTAAATGCCAGAATTCGGGAAGGCATAGCTCTCGAGGAACGTAGAAATATTCCTTATGATCAAGCTATAGAAGAAGGTGCCATTGCCTTGTTTGGTGAAAAATACGGCGATACGGTTAGAGCTATCAAATTTGGGAAATCCATGGAATTGTGTGGCGGAACCCACGTGCCCAATACCAGTGATATTTGGCACTTTATCATCACTTCAGAAAGCGCTGTGGCCAGTGGCATACGCCGAATTGAAGCCATTACGGGTGATAAGGCCAAAACCTATTTTGAAGATCGTAGTAAGGTGTTCAAAAAAGTACAACAGCTGCTGAATAACACCAAAGATCCTGTGGCTGCTATCGAAAAAATGCAGGAAGAAAACAATGCGCTACAAAAGCAGGTAGACAATTTGTTGAAAGATAAGGCTAAGAACATCAAAGGAGAATTGAAAAACGACATTGAGTCGATTAATGGCGTTAATTTCTTGGCAAAAGAAATTGATTTGGATGCTGGCGGACTCAAAGATCTGGCCTTTGAACTGGGTGGTGAGGTAGATGATTTGTTTGTGTTATTCGGTTCTAAAAAGGACGGGAAAGCATTGCTCACTTGCTACATTTCCAAAGGCTTGGCGGCTGAAAGAGACCTGAATGCCGGCCAAATTGTGCGCGAATTAGGGAAGCACATCCAAGGAGGTGGCGGGGGGCAACCTTTCTTCGCTACTGCTGGGGGCAAAAACCCAGATGGCGTTGGTACCGCTCTAACCGAGGCAAAATCCTACATACAGTAACCAATCATGAAATTACAGACCCAAATACCGTTGTCTCCTGAAAAGCATGCAATCGATTATGGGTCTAAAGTGTTGTTGATGGGTTCGTGTTTTACGGAACAAATTGGTGAGAAGCTGGCTTATTTTAAGTTTCAACAACTGCGCAATCCCTTCGGAATTGTTTTCCACCCTATCGCCATTGAAAAATTAATCACAAGAGCGATCAATGAAACCGTTTTTACCGAAGATGAGGTTTTTGAAAATGACGGAAATTGGTATTGCTTTGAAGCCCATTCGTCACTAACAGCTACATCAGCCGCAGATTTGGTTTCCCTCCTGAACGCGAACTTGGAGCGACTACATGGCTATCTTTTGGAAGCGTCCCATATCATTCTTACCCTGGGCACGGCTTGGGTGTACAGACTTATCGATTCTGATTCCATAGTGGCCAATTGCCATAAAATTCCACAGAAAAAGTTTATAAAAGAGTTGCTTACCGTTGAAGAGATTTCGGCAAGTCTAGCGCGAATTCATGTCCTACTGAGCGATGTGAATCCGAGTGCATCATTGATACTCACCGTGTCTCCGATTCGACATCTCAAAGATGGTTTTGTGGAAAACGGTAGAAGTAAGGCTCATCTTATAGCTGGGGTTCATGACATGGTTGAGACTTACCGAGGGAGCTATTATTTTCCGTCGTATGAACTTATGATGGACGAATTGCGCGACTATCGTTTTTACGGTGAGGACATGTTGCATCCAACTAATACGGCTATTGAGTACATATGGGAGAAATTTAACGCGGTGTGGATTGCAGATGAGACAGCAGCCTTGCAAAAGGAGATTGATAGCATACAAAAAGGATTGCAGCATCGACCTTTTAACTCGAATTCAGAGAAACATCAACAATTTCTTCAAAATCTAGAGCTGAAAATTGAACGTATCAAAGAGAAAATTCCTACTATTGCATTTTGATATTTACCTTTAATGAAAAATTACATACTACTCTGTTTTATTGCAATTTCTTTCATGTCATGTAGTAACGATGATACTTCTCCAGAACAAAATTTGGAGTTTGTGACAGCAATCTACGACGGCGATAAAAACTTTGAGAGCTCTCCAGATACGAAAGAGATTGAATTCAATCGAGCCGATATAGAGTCTGGAAATCGCTTAAAAATAAAAGCTAGACATGATAGACCACATAGTAACTTTGTGTCTATTTATATTGATATTAAAGACTATAATGGTGTAGGTACCTATAGTGTAGGTGATTCTGAAGAGGTTGGTAGTAGTATGAAACTCACTTTTGGTCGCAACGACTTCAGTGTATATACCTGCGATTATAATGAAAGAGATATGCCCGGTTTTGAACCAGGGACCTTAATTATTACAAAAGATGATGGAGAAATAATGGAAGGTACGTTTTCTTTTAAAGCCTTTGAAACCGTTAGTAGAAGTATCGAGGTAACAAACGGAAAGTTTAAAATAGGCTTGGGTGTTTATCCAAGATTGTATTAATTCCACCACATACATACTTTTGGCATTATTAACGAGACCATCGTAGACTTCCTGTTGCGTTCCGTAATCTGCACCCTCGCGCCAAATTCCCGCATCCACTTTCGTTCTCGAAATATTCACATCTCACTTTTCGACAGAATACGACAATTGCCCTATTGCTATAAATGCCGGCAACACGCACTTTTGTACCATAAACTTAAAAACCTTAATTATGAAACTATTTAAAAACATAACATTGTTATTGTTTATGAGTCTTGCTGTAGTAGGCTGTAACAAAAGTGATGATGACGGTGGTGATGATCCACAAGTAACCACGGGAACATTCACCGCATCTGTAGACGGTAATTCGTTCACAGGTATTCAAGGAACGGTGGTAGCGCAGTCTAGTTCAGGAAACATGGCTATTAGCGGTGGTACTTCCGCTTCTGAAAACCTTCAAATGATTATTATCGGATTTGATGGTGTTGGAACCTACCCGCTCAATTTTACCAACATTGGTACGTATTCGTATCTGCCCGATCCTAACAACCCAGACCCGACTACCGTAGTGGTATATACTACCGTAGGTGACGCTATGGGAAATAATGGTGAGGTAAATGTGTCTAGCTTTGATGGAAACATCATCAAAGGAACCTTCAGCTTTGAAGCATTCAATTTGGATAATATGAGCGATACGGTTTCTGTAACGAATGGCCAATTTGAAATAGAAGTGACGCAACAATAAGAAGTATGCCATTAAAAAAAATCTCAAGTGTTGAGGTTTTTACGTGGAACCGGGAGCGGAACAATATGTTCTTCTTCCGGTTTTTAGTTTATGCATCAGGGATAAGATGAAGGATATAAGAAAGATTTCCTGCTCCCATCTTCAACCTTCCAACTTCCATCTTCCAACTCCCAACTCCCAGCTTCCAGCTTCCAGCTTCCAACTTCCAACTTCCAGCTTCCAACTCCTAGATCCTAACCCCCAACTTATAGCCCCACAACAGAATACGACAATTGCCCTATTGAATGCGAGAGGGCGATGTCGCACCTTTGAGCATCAACTTGTAAAAACCATAATTATGAAATTTTCAACAACACTATATGCTTTGTCGTGCTTGCTATTCCTTAGCGGCACGGTGCATGCCCAAAAGGCAGAAGCCCCGGACTTCAGATACGACACGGGCGCTAAAATCAATGAAATGACATTAACACAAGGAGGAACAATGGTTGTTGCTACCAACGACGGTTTAGTGGGGATTAAGCCAGGTAGTAACGACCTCCTTTTTAACTTTACCGACTACGGTAGAGTGAAGCCAGAAGAGCTCAACTTTATTCCTAACGCCCCCTATGTGGTCGTATCCCAAGGTGGTTTCGCCAATTTAACAGCAAAAAAAGCAGTCATCGATTATATGTCGGGTAAGAAACTTTTCAGTACCGAAGATAATGGATGGAAATTAGCAACAGTAGTTGAAGTCGACATGCCACACAATAAATTGGTGGTGGCAGGACAACGCACTTCTAAAGAAAAGTATGCTATGCAAGTTGCCGTGTACGATTTGAATACTGGAAAGGAAGATTATCGCTTCAATTTGGACGAACCAGGTCGCGTAGGAATCGCTAAGGATTACAGTGTAACTGGTCGCCCCTTGCTTCTGAAAGATCACCTGATTGTGCCCACAGGCCAAGGTCTCGTGGCCAAAAAAGCGCAGACGGGAGAAACCCTTTGGGAAAACAAATTAAAACGCGTGCAATGGATGGTTGCCAATGAAGCGGAAACCGACATCTATGCGTTCATCACAAGCGACAATATGTCGAATACCAAAATTTATAAGATAGGAACCAATGGTGACGAACTTTGGAAGGATGAAGCGAAGGTAAAAGGCGTCGTGACCAATTTTGAAATTTTACCGCAAGGTCTCGCCGTAGTAAGTAATACCTATAACGAAGGTAAGAGCATTTTGGCCGGAAGTTCAGAATCGAAGATCGCCATGCTAAGCGCTACAAACGGGGAAGATCTATGGGAAAAAGCACCGAAGACCAAGGGATATGTGCAACATTTTTATATCATGGATGATGGCATCCTCTTCGGAATCCATGAAGGTGGAATCAATAAAATTTCATATGATGGAAATACCTTGTTTAAAAAACCCTTGAAGACCGGTGAAAACATTCTAACCATGGCTGAAACCGACCAGGGCCTTATTTACATCACTTCCGAAGATGCCAATATTGTTAACCTCAATACGGGAGAGCAAGTTTGGAAAAAGCCACTAAAGTACAAGCGCGCTGATGCTGTTTCTTCTGCTTTTGACCTTAATAATAATCGCTATCTCATCAGTGCAGATGAAGACCTTTTTGCCGTTGACGCTAGCAGCGGTGAGGTCACCAATTTGGCGGAAAGTAAATTTGAAGGCAAAGAAGCACCCACCAGTATCGACGTTCGCGATGGCGGCATATTACTTACCAGTGATCAGAACGTAATGATGTTAGACTGGAATGGGGGCAAGACATGGCACGAATATTATAGAGCGCCAGGGAAAAGTGCATTTGGAGCAATCATTGCCGGTGTTTCTGCCGTTGCAACCGCAGCAGGAAGTATGGCAGCCGCAAATGCTTCCATTCAAAATAGAATTGCAAAATACGACGACCTTGCCGACAGTCAAGCTGAACTTGCTGGCGGATTGGCAGCCGCGAGTGGGGCATCTGTTGCAGAAATGTTGAAAAGGTTTAAAGCCACTGCCGCAACAAAGAATGCACAATTTATACTCACCAAACTAGAGGATGGTGTTGGATTGGTTAAAATAAACAAGGATACAGGAACCAAAGAAAAAGAGATTGTTCTCAAAGATAAGAAACCAGAATACCAAGTAGATGAAATTGGAGGCATACTCTATTACAAGGCCGACAACAACACCATCTTCGCCTACGATCTAAAAAAATAATGCTACCTAACCAGGTTATTTTTCGAGAATAAGTTTGAGGAGGCTTATTTTCTATGGAAACCCCAAATTGTTGGGGTTTCCATTTTAAAATATTAAAGATGACATTAATTAAAAAGATAATCCGTATCCAAAATGAGAATATGTTGATTTATGCTCAAACATTATTCTTTGTACTGTTATTGGTGTTTGGTTACGTAAGTCCTGAAACCATAGTGTTTGGGTATTTTTTTGAAACGATCATCATCGGACTTTTCCATATGGTAAAGTTATATCTTACCATTGCCCATGGACAACCCGATGTTTCTAAGAGTAATTCAATTCAGGGCTATGGTATGATTTTATTTTTTATGGTGCACTACGGAATGTTTGTAGCCATTCAGATGGTGTTTGTCTTTTCGTTTTTTGCAGAGAGTGTTCCTGGTTTAACTATGGGTTTTAACCTTGTGACCAACTTTACAGCTGTTTTTCGCTTAGAAGGAATGAGCATCATGATTGCCTCTCTATTCATTACCAATCTTGGTTATTTCTATACCAACTTTTGGAAAAATCAATCGTATACCACCTATGCGCCATCCGAAATATTTTTCAGTCCGTACGTTAGAATCGTCATTCAACAGTTCGTCGTAATTTTTGCAGGTTTTTGCATGGTCCTATTGCACGCTGGTCTGGCCGCGGCCTATCTCTTGTTGCTCTTTAGACTAGCCGTTGATTTATGCATGGTAGCGATGCGGAAAGATTCTAATGTTCTGGATCAAATGGCAAATGTATTGTCCAATTCAGGACAATCTCCAGCTGAAATTCGCGAGCAACTCAGAAGATTCTCGGAATAAAATAAGCACTATGAAAAGAAAAGCCATGCTACTCAATATAATCGGATTGATCTGTGCTATAATTAGTATAGCTACCGCTTGGTGGTGGCCGTTTTATCTAAATGTTTGGGTAGCGCTTCCAGCATTGCTTCTAGGTGTTTTTGTGACATTTCGGGCAAGAAGGCTTTATCCGGGCAATAGGTTTAGCCAAATAAATTTAGGACTCTATGGGCTTGCGATCCTCAGTAGTGTATTAGCGCTCTTTCTATTTATGGGAAGATAACACTCAATAATGATAAAAATAATTCATACCATGCAACTCACAACTTTCATCATTCTGATTTCTTTTAGTGTTGGGGTTGCGATCATTCTATTGGCGTTTAACAAAATCAAGAATAAAACAAATAAAAATCACAAGATTAGAATATTGTCATTACAGAAAAATTGGGCCAAAGAAGTAGCGCAACTTAAGATTCGGCAAGAGAGACTCCTTCAATATGATTTCTTAAGACACAACTTAGATGAAATACTTATCGCAGAACCAAGTATTAATTTAGATACGCATTTCAAATAATTATCTAATTTTAAATCATTAAAATACAGCTTATGGAAATCCGAGTAGCGATTGTAGACGACAATTCTTTTTTAATTCATGCCATTGAAGAGAAGCTGTCATTTTTTAGCGATATTATTGTCAAGCAAACCGCTTCAAACGGAGGGGAGATGCTCCAACTCCTAAAGCAAAGTCACCACCTAGACGTTATCTTAATGGACATTGAAATGCCAAAAATGAATGGGATCGAGGCTACGCGTGAAATCAAGCAAAAGTATCCGCAGATAAAAATCATCATGCTGACGGCCTTTGATGATGATGAGAACATTTTTAATGCCATCAAAGCTGGGGCCGATGGCTACCTGCTGAAAGAAATCAACCCAGATGATTTGTACAATGGGATAAAAGAAACCTTGAATGGAGGAGCCGCAATGAATCCGTCTATCGCACTCAAAACGTTAAAACTACTACGAAACCCTATCCAAATTTCCGATACTGTAGATAAAGAAGATATTGCGCTTTCACATCGGGAAATTGAAGTGTTGGAGCAATTAAGCACCGGCCTGAGTTATACGGCCATCGCAAAAAATTTGTTTTTATCGCCAAGTACTGTTCGGAAACACATTGAAAACATCTACAAAAAGTTACAGGTACACAGTAAGATAGAAGCGGTTCAAAAGGCAAAACGGCACAACATCATTTAGCAAAAAAAAGCACTCCGAAGAGTGCTTTTTGTATTATACGTTGAATGCTTCTTTGACCTTGTCAACATAGTCAAGTTTTTCCCAAGTAAACAATTCTACCTCCATGGTTTTGCTTTCGCCATTCGGAATGTCAAAGGTCTTTTGTACCACTTCGTTCTTTCTTCCCATATGGCCATAAGCAGCCGTTTCGGAATACATCGGTTGACGCAATTTTAGGCGTTCTTCAATTGCTGCAGGGCGCATGTCAAAAATTTCAGACACCTTTTTCGCAATTGCGCCATCGGTCATCTGTACTTTGCTGGTGCCATAGGTATCCACAAAAATCCCCATAGGTTCAACCACTCCAATGGCATAACTCACTTGTACCAACACTTCATCGGCAACACCCGCCGCCACCAAGTTTTTAGCAATATGTCTTG
>JAWWCH010000042.1:0-9268 GCA_033720575.1 Marinirhabdus sp. | reverse complement strand
ACCGGGTTCGCTATTTACCAAATGTTTTTTCATATAAACAAGTGTGATAGCTGTGGCACCAGTATTTGACTGAATAAAATGACCGGCAATCATCCCTGTTTTAGCACGAAATTTTGTATCGGAAATGAACTTGTTCATATAGTTGTTGAATTCGGCTGCGCTCTCAATGGCATACAAACCTGCCAACGATCGCAGGCGTTCGGCTTCCGGAAATTTCTTGAAATTTTTTCCAATAAGTATGGGAATACCAAAGGTTGCGGGCTCTAAAATATTATGTAGGCCCGTATCGCCCATTGCGCCACCTACATACGCAACATCAGCATAACTATATATTTTGGTCAGTAGGCCTATGGTGTCCACAAGCAGAACCTCTGCATTTTTTAGTGAGGTGGCAGGATCGGTCCCTAGTTGCGAATACCGGAACACAGTTTTTGAAAGTTGCTTCTCAAAATGTTGCAATTTGCTTTCTTCGATTTTATGAGGCGCCACGACTATTTTGATCTGGGCTGGAGCCGAATTTATAAAAGGAATCAAAACGGCTTCGTCTGCCGGCCACGTGCTTCCACAGACCAAACAAAGCGCATCCCCCTTAAATGCTTCCATAAAGTCAAGTGAATTATCAACCGTAATTTGTTGGGTAACACGATCAAATCGCGTATCTCCGCTAACAGTGACATTCCTGAAACCGCTCTTCTTCAAAAGTGCTTCCGAAGCTGCATTTTGAACAAAAAGATGGGTGAAAGACGCTAGGGCTTTTCTCATAAAGCCACCGTACCATTGAAAAAAGATTTGATCTTTGCGGAAGGTACCTGAAATGAGTAGCGTGGGAAGGTCCTTCTTTTTTAATTCGAATAAATAATTGGGCCAAAATTCATATTTTACGAAGCATGCCAATTTAGGTTGAACGAGCCGGACAAATTTTTTAGCATTGGACGGCGTGTCCATTGGTAAGTATACCACAAGGTCTGCTATGGGGGTATTTTTTTTTATTTCGTAACCACTAGGGGAGAAAAAACTGACTAAAATTTTATAGGATGGAAATTGCGCTCGAACCGCTTCCATGATAGGGAATCCTTGTTCAAACTCTCCTAGAGAGGCACAATGAAACCAAAGAAATTGGTCATCGGGGCCAATTCCTTCTTCAAGCGTCCGAAAGGTCGTTTTACGCCCTTCAACAAAACGACGCATCTTATGACTGAAAAGTCGCGACAACCACACGAAAAAAGTGGTCAATGAAATTAAGATGTTATACAAGATGTGCACGACTGCTAAAATACCAAAATTAAGTGTGCTGTGGTAAATAGATAAATACTATGGCTTGACTAGTGGTTTTTCGTATTTTTACGCCAATTCTTTATTATTCCCAATTCTATGAAAAAAATACAGATGGTCGATTTGAAGGGCCAGTACGAACATATTAAATCGCAAGTAGATCAATCGATTCTTGATGTTATTGATACCACAGCATTTATAAACGGACCTGATGTCCATGCATTTCAAAAGGAACTTGAAGATTACCTGGGGGTAAAACATGTCATTCCGTGTGCCAATGGTACCGATGCATTGCAAATCGCCATGATGGGCCTTGGCTTACAGCCCGGAGATGAAGTAATCACGGCTGATTTTACATTCGCCGCAACGGTTGAGGTTATTGCACTGCTTCAGTTAACACCTGTTCTGGTCGATGTAGATCCTGTTAATTTTAATATCGACGTTGCTGCCATAGAGAGAGCCATTACGCCCAAAACCAAAGCCATAGTGCCAGTCCATTTATTTGGTCTGTGTGCCAATATGGATGAAATCATGGCACTTGCAGAAAAACACAATCTGTATGTTATTGAAGATAATGCACAGGGAATCGGAGCCACGTATACGTCAAGCGATGGAACAAAAACCAAGACAGGCGGCATTGGGCATGTAGGTTCTACATCATTTTTTCCGTCCAAGAATTTGGGATGTTATGGTGACGGAGGCGCCATTTTCACCAATGATGATGATTTGGCACATACCATTCGAGGCATCGTGAACCACGGCATGTATGTACGTTATCATCACGACGTGGTAGGAGTGAATTCACGATTGGATTCTATTCAAGCCGCTATTTTAAGAGCCAAATTACCTCACTTAGATAACTACAATGCCGCCCGACGTAATGCGGCAAGAGCCTATACGAAAGCGTTGCAGGGCATTGACGGAGTGATTACACCTACGGGATTCTGTGATGCGGCAAATACCATATGTGAGGTTTGCGATTGTCATGTGTTTCATCAATATACCTTGCGCATCACAAAAGCAGATCGGGACGAGCTAGTAAAGCACTTAAATGACAACGGCATTCCATGTGGGGTGTATTATCCAATTCCTTTACATTTACAAAAGGCTTATGCAGATGAGCGGTATCAGGAATCTGACTTTCCAGTGACCAATCAATTGGTCAAGGAAGTGATTTCATTGCCTATGCATACTGAGCTAGATGACGAACAAATTCAATTTATAACTCAAACCTTGATTAACTTTGTAACGCAATAATGAAAAGAATCTTAGTAACTGGGGGTCTAGGTTATATAGGATCGCATACGGTAGTAGTGTTGCAAGAAGCAGGCTATGAAGTTCTCATTGTGGACAATCTTTCGAACAGCTCTATCGATGTCTTACAAGGAATTACTGAGATAACAGGGACACCTCCTATTTTTGAACGGATAGACCTAAGAGACAAGCACGAAGTTTCAGATTTTTTCAATCGCTATTCCAATATTGACGGTGTCATCCACTTCGCCGCTAGTAAGGCGGTTGGAGAGAGCATGGAGCGGCCTTTATTGTATTATGAGAATAATATTTCAACTCTTATCTATCTTTTGCAGGAATGTGCGGCCCATGAGATTTCAAATTTTATTTTTAGTTCTTCATGTACCGTCTACGGTGAACCAGATGCGTTGCCCATAGACGAAGAAGCACCGATTAAATCTGCAGTTTCCCCATATGGGAACACAAAACAGATTAGTGAAGAAATCTTAGAAGACCATTGCAAAGTATCTTCCCTCAATGTAGTTTCACTTCGTTATTTTAATCCTATTGGTGCGCATCCCTCTGCTCTAATTGGTGAGTTACCTGTGGGTGTGCCTCAAAATTTAGTTCCTTTTATTACGCAAACTGCAGCGGGTGTAAGAGAACAGTTGTCGATCTTCGGAAATGACTATCCTACGCCAGACGGTAGCTGTGTACGGGATTATATCCATGTGGTAGATCTGGCAAATGCGCATCTCAAGGCGTTGGAATTACTGCTTGAAGGGAAGAATGAAAATTGCTATGATGTGTTTAATGTAGGAACGGGAAGTGGGAAAAGTGTACTTGAAGTGGTAGCCGCATTTGAACGCGTAACCGGAAAACCACTGAATTACAAAATTGAATCTAGACGACCAGGTGATGTCATTGCAGTGTATGCAGATACCCAAAAAGCAAATCGTGTTTTAGGGTGGAAAGCCGAACATGATATCGATGCTGCACTGCAATCTGCTTGGAACTGGGAGAAAAAAATTCGAAAAGTTTCTTAACCAGAAGTGTCAAGCAAGCCTTTCTCTAAAGTAAATTTTATCAGTCCTACCACATTTCTTGACCCTGTCTTATTGAAAAGACTAGCCCGATGGGTTTCAACAGTGCTCGCGCTGATGTGTAATTTGTCGGCAATTTGCGAAGTGGTCAACTCTTCTAATATAAGGTGTAGTACTTCTTTTTCTCTTCTTGTGAGTTTTGGAATATAATTATAATTGCCTTTACTTGATTCGGCAGGAATAAAAGAAATATCCCTATGCAAGTAGGTATTACCCATTAACGTCTCTTGAAAAGCAGCGATGAGCGTATGGTGGTCTATGTTCTTAGGTAGAAAACCTTTTGCACCTTTTTTAAGTGCATCCATCACAATAGCACCTTGAATATTACTTGATAACATAATAACACTTATTTGAGGATATTGCTGATGTAATTGTTCACAGATTTTAATGCCATCTTCATTATTTAGCTGTATATCTAAAAGCAATATGTCTAATAACAAATTTTTTTCCAAATACTGAAACAGATCTTTGGAAGTGTTGCATCCAATAGCATAATGGTAGCTATCTTCTTTCTTGAGCAGGGCACGAATAGCCTCGGGAATTAGGGCGTGATCATCCAAGACACCTATGTGATAGATTTTACTCATTTTTGTAGTTGTAATTCGATATAAACGGAGGTTCCGTCGGTTGCATCAGAGTCAATTTCGAGTGTTCCCTGTAACAGTGAAAGTCTGGATTTAATATTGGTGAAGCCAATGCCTTCTGAACTAGTTTTGGGTGAAAATCCCCTTCCATTGTCTTCCACCGTTATCGTGAATTTCTCACCTTCCTGCTGCAATTGAACCAATGCCTCGGTAGCTTGTGAATGTTTAGTGATGTTGTTGAGTAACTCTTGTATAATTCTATAAACACTTAATTGAAATTGCTGCGGCAAATCACTAGATAGGTTGATGCTTTGGTAGGTCACATTTAAAAGCTTGCTTTCACGGATGCCATAAACAAAATCGTTCAATGCAGCATCAAGTCCCTTTTGAAGCAGATTCTCAGGCAATAAATTGTGCGATATGCGTCGAGTCTCAATAGACGCTGTATCTAGTAATTCGGTTAATTTTTTTATTTCTGAAGCGTCAGAGCTTGATTCTTCAAGTTTACTCGCATGCATTTTACCTACGGCCAAAATACCTCCCAAACCGTCATGAAGTTCTTTAGCAAAACGACTACGTTCTTTTTCTTCTCCGGCCAAAAGCGATTTTAAGGCAATATTTTCTGTTTCATTTTCAAGCGCAATAATTTGTTGTCGCTGTGTTTTTTGCCGTTGCCTAAAGATGAAAAATGCAGAAAGTAACAATATGGCTAAGGCAACAGTAACCACCGCAATAAATTTATTTTGAGTTTCCTTTTCAACAATTTCGGCTTTTTGTTCGGCAATGGTAAGTTCATTTTCGGCACTTTCATATTTTAAACGTAGTTCTTTCAAATTTTTATCCACTTCGGCTACATTCGATGAATCTACCTGTTGGGTATATTCCAACAAATACTCGTACGCCTTTTGATAGTTTCCTGCATTTGCCGCGTGCTGTTGTAGTAAGAACAAGGTTTGCTGGTAGTAACCCGCTTGGTTGGTCTGTTTAAATATCTCTAGTGCCTTTTCACCCTCAGCAACAGATGTTGTAAAATCTCCCATTTCATTGCGTACAAACGAATTTATTTGGTGTACAGCTCCTTTCATTGCAGGGACTCCAAAAAAATTAGCTACTGCAAAAGCCGAATCAACAGCGCGAACAGCTTCCTCATAATTTCCCATTCGAGACTTGAAGTCGGCGTCATTTAAATATCCCATAAACATGAGTTCACTGTAGTTTTTTTGAGTTTTTACAATAGCTAAGATTTTATTGTTGTAATAAATGGCCGAATCAATTTCGGTCTCATTGTTAAAGGTTCTAGCGATGTTATTATAGGTAAGGCCTGCAGCAATTGGGTCGTTCCGATCGATAGCTATTCTTGCGGAACGTTTAAAATAGGCGCGCGCTTCAGCATTATTTCCAGTGACAAAAAGTACGTTTCCTAGTATTTTGAAGGCAGCTGATAATCCGATTGAATCATTCGATTTTTCGAATAGTGAAATGGCTTCTGTTAATACTTTTATAGCCTTTTCAGAATCATTGCGCTTAGCAGCAATAATTCCTTTTTCTTTTAGCGCCTGGCCTTTATAAGTTGCTACATTTAAGAGCGTGTCGAAGATTTGTTCGGAACGATCAAATTCACCTAGGTCGTTGAGAAACTGCCCTTCTTTAAATAAGATCTCGTAGAAAAATTCTGTGTCATACGCTTGATTTTTTCTAGCCTTCTCATATAGCTTTTTTGTCAAACCAATATTTGAGAATGAAACCTGTTGTGCAGAGTCCAACATTCGTTTTGCCGTTTCGTCTTGAGTTTGTGAGTTGGCTACAGAAAACAGACCAAATGTAAATAGCAATATAAAATTCTTCATGAATAGAGTTCTCAATAGTTAGTGGTAAACCACTATGTTTTAATTTCAATGTATACCCTTACAAAAAGAAATAGGGCTAAAATTAAATTTGCCCTATCACAATGGAACTAAGATACCTAAAAAAATGAAAAACAAATACGACCAAAGGTCATTTGAGCAGTAGCACTTGAGCCTGAATCTGAATCGGCCCTTCGAAGCCTATTGAATTTGACTACCTGTAAGCAACTTAACCGCTAGCTAATTCCATCCGCCCCCAAATTACGGGGGCGGATTTCCTAAAATCTAAGATTATGAAAATGTATTATGTATTTGTTGTCATATTGGTGGGCTACATGTCTTTTGCTCAAGTAGGAATTAACACAACAACTCCAGATCCTTCAGCAATGCTCGATATTGAAGCTTCTGATAAAGGCATATTAATTCCAAGAGTTTCCCTGACAGATGTTACAGTATCTATGTTGGATGGAACAAATACAGCTGCACCAGGATTACTTATCTACAATACAAATGCAAGTGTTTCTGGCGGTGATGGCGTCGGATTTTATAGTTTTAATGGTACAATCTGGGAAAAAATTATCACTTCTGGCGCAAGTGGTATAGGTGCAGATGCCGATTTTTTTGAGGTAGGAACAACAGAACCTCCAGATGCTATAACTGACAATGTTTATAGAAATGGAGATGTTTTTATCGGAAATGGCACGGCGATACCTGGTAAATTGGCAATAACTCAAAGTGAAGGAAATCAAACCGCTGTAACCATAAATCATATCTCAAATTTTTCTGGAGCCTCTTTCCCAACTCATTCAAGCCTAAGAATTAATTCAGCATTAAACAATCCGAGTACAAGTGCACTAGCAGTTTACGGAACCTATATAGATACCAGTCCGACAAATTCCTCAACTGGTTCAATTACAGCTTCTGGTAACTGGTTGCGATTTAATGGTGATCAAAACATGAATAGGGCAGATGTTAGGCAATTCTTAGGAAATTCTTCAACTCAGGATATTGGGTCGCGAAATGATTTTCAAAATACAAATTCAAGTGCTGGAATGGCTCATTTGGGAACCTATAATTATTTCTACAATAACACTTCAGGGAATAAAGGAGGTTTATTAAATACTTTTGGAAATGCTGTAGGTTATGGTCTGTTTGGCAATGAATGGTATGGAGTAAACAATTATTTTCAAAATGACGACACGACCATATCGAAAATTGGCTTGAAAAACACCTTTATTGGCAATGCTTTAGATAGCTATGGTATTTATAATGATTGGTCTAGTGCTTCTACAACCGTTGCTTACAATAAGTATGGAATTTATACTAACATACCTTCAACAGCGGCAGGGACTCATTACGGAATTTACAATGATGTAAGAAGCACTTCTGGTTTTGCAGCTTATTTTTTAGGTAGAGTGGCTGTTGGAGATTCAGAAACAACAAATTATGTTTTTCCTACATCACGAGGAACCAATGGCCAAGTTATGCAAACGGATGGGAGTGGTAATGTGAATTGGGTAGATACTTCTAGTATTACAAACGCTTGGACATTGAGCGGAAACGCTGGGACAGACCCATCATCTAATTTTATTGGTACTACAGACAGTAATGATCTTACCTTTCGGACAAACAACTTGCAGCAGTGGAGGATGAGCACAAAAGGGCAATGGGAGAGCCTACAAAATAGAGGTGCTATCTATATTGGCGAAAATGCGGGAGAAAATGATTTAAGTGCTGGGTTTACGTTTGATAATTTTGCTAGTGTTTTTATTGGAAAAAATGCGGGTTCACAAAATACAACAGGATTGGCGAATATTGCAATCGGTCCTGAAGCTCTAGAAAATAATTCTGTTGGAAATGGAAATGTCGCCATTGGTTCACGAGCATTACAAAATACGACTTCAGCGAATAATACGGCAGTAGGGGAATCGGCACTTGATAGAAATACCATAGGTGAAAATAATACAGCGCTTGGTGGTAATTCTTTAGGAAATAATATTGATGGTTCCTATAATTTGGCACTGGGCTATTTCTCTGGAGTGTCCAACGTGTCAGGATCGTATAATTCTTTCGTCGGGTGGCAAGCGGGAAGGTTCAATACAACTGGTTGGCGAAATTTTTACGGGGGCGCTCTAAGTGGTTGGAATAACGACACGGGCAATGGGAACGTAATGATAGGAAATTCTGCGGGTTTATACCTTACAAATTCTTCCGAGAATGTTGTCCTTGGTTATGAAGCAATGTCAGGGACCGTACAACGTGTAGGAAATAGGAATACAATTCTTGGTAGACGTGCTGGATTCAATTCAGCAACGAGTGGTTCAGTATTTATTGGGTATTTTGCAGGTGTTGGAATTACTGAGGATAATCGATTTGAAATCGAAACGTCATTCTCGAATCCACCGCTACTTTATGGAGAGTTTGATAATGACATATTGAGAACAAACGCCGAATTTCAGATAGGCGATCCTTCTATTACGGGCTATGCATTTCCAGCAATAGACGGTACTACGAATCAAATTATGCAAACCGACGGTAATGGAAATATGAGTTGGGTAGACATGCCTTCAAGTTCTTTCTGGAATCGTACTGGAACGATTTTAAATCTTGCCAATGCAGGTGATGATATCCAGTTTACTAGCAATCAAACTAGCATCACGTTCCCAGCCAATGGTGCTGGCTCAGATGCTATATTTCACTTGTTTAGCTCTGGCACTATTAACAGCGATAGAATGGTATTTTCTCAGTCTCCTACGTTCAGCAATTGGGGATTGATGTATCGTGATACAGATGACAGTTTTAGATTTTTACGTGGTGGTTTAGACAGAGTGGTTGTTAATCTTGGAACTGGAAATCCATTGGTGGTTAATGGAACTGCAGAAGCGACTGCTTTTCAAAGTGCCACGACTACCTATCCAGACTATGTTTTTGAGAGTTATTTTGAAGGTGCTTCTGAAATCAACCCAGCGTATTCATTTCAATCTTTAGATGAAATATTCAATTTTATAAAAAAAAATGGTCATCTACCAGGTGTAAAATCATTCGAGGAAGTAAAGGCAGATGGTATGCAATTCAACCTTACGGAAACAAGCCTTAAGAATTTAGAAAAGATCGAAGAATTATTTCTCTATGCATACCAACTTCAACAAGAAAACGAACAGCTAAAAAACAATCAAAAGAAACTTGCGGAGCGATTAGAACGATTGGAAAAACTAGTTCTGAAAGAATAGTT
>JAWWCH010000041.1:0-9298 GCA_033720575.1 Marinirhabdus sp. | reverse complement strand
CTGAATTTATGGGGATCGTTCTATTGTGTTTGATTCTTGGATTAGCGATTGCTATCGAAAGAATTATCTACCTAAACTTATCAACTACAAATACCCAAAAATTAGCGGAGAACGTGGAAGACGCTTTGAACAGTGGTGGTATTGAAGCTGCAAAAGAAGTTTGTAGAAATACAAAAGGACCTGTTGCTTCTATTTACTATCAAGGTTTAGACCGCGCAGACGAAAGTATCGATGCTGCAGAGAAAGCAGTAGTAGCTTACGGAGGCGTTCAGATGGGACAACTAGAGAAAAACGTATCTTGGATTTCATTGTTTATCGCTTTGGCACCTATGCTTGGTTTCATGGGTACGGTAATCGGTATGATCTTGGCATTTGATAAGATTGCTGCAGCGGGTGACATGAACCCATCATTGGTAGCAGGAGGTATTAAAGTGGCACTTTTAACAACCGTATTCGGTTTGATCGTGGCCATTATCCTTCAGATTTTCTACAACTACATTATTGCAAAGATTGACCGTATTGTAAACAGTATGGAAGATGCATCTATCACTTTGATAGATATGTTGGTTGACTACAAAAACAGAAAATAATCTAAAACACACCATATAACATGGCTTTACATAAAATATTTAAAATCATAGGAATCGTTTTAGGACTGTTAGGTGTTGTTTTTATGGCAATGCTACTCTCCGGAAACGAGGCTGCTATGGATTGGCTGATTTACACCGGCTATATCGTATTGGCAGTAGTGGTAGTAATGGTATTACTATTCGTGCTAAAAGGCGTATTTGAAGGTGATATCAAGAAAACCCTGATTTCGGTTGGCGTTTTTGCGGCTATCATTCTAATTTCATACATGCTTGCAGACAGTACACCAATGGCCTTGCCAGATGAAGGAGGAATGACTTCAGAATCGGGCTCAAAATGGGTAGGAACTGGCCTGTACACCTTTTATATCTTGGCAATTGTTGCCGTAGGATTAATGGTATTTAGCGGATTCAAAAAAATAACAAGTAGATAATGGCAAGAAGAGCAACACCCGAAGTAAATGCTGGGTCTATGGCAGACATCGCATTCCTTTTATTGATCTTTTTCTTGGTAACTACTACCATTGAGAAAGACAAGGGGATTGCACGACAGTTGCCACCGAAGCAGGAAGACAACATTGAACCTCCGATCATTAAGGCTAAGAATACGTTTATTGTTAGTGTAAATCAGAGTGATCAATTATTGGTTGAAGAAGAACTAATGGAGCTTAAAGATTTAAAGGAAGCGGCTGTCGCGTTCCTTGATAATGGTGGAGCTCCGGCAGGAAGTCCGGAATATTGTAACTATTGCAAAGGAAAGAGAGATCCAAGTTCGTCAGATAATCCTAATAAGGCGGTAATATCGGTCCAAAATGACCGTTTAACCTCGTATCAGATGTACATTGCTGTACAGAACGAATTGGTAGCAGCGTATAACCAACTCCGAAATAGAGAAGGAAAGCGTTTATACGGTGCCAATTTTGTGTACACAGATGTAAAGAATGCTTTGAACGAAGGTAAAATTCCGGATAATCAAGTAGAACAGACCGAAGAGCGGTTGATGAAGATTCAAGAGCTGTTTCCATTAAAACTTTCTGAAGCAGAACCTAAGAAAAGAGGCGAATAAAAACCTAGAAGAATATGTCAAAATTTAAAAAGAAAAAAGGAGGCGATTTACCTCCAGTAAATACAGCATCGCTACCCGATATCGTATTTATGCTACTGTTCTTCTTTATGGTGGTAACGGTACTCCGTAACAATGACCTCATGGTTAAGAACGAATTACCGAAGGCCGATGAAGTTGAAAAACTGAAGAAAGATCGATCGATTTTTATTTTTGCAGGTAAACCAAGTCAGAACTATCAAGCGAAATATGGTACCGAAGGTAAGATTCAGATTGGAGATAAGTTTACAGACGTATCTAGCCTTCAGTTTGCGTTAACCGAAGCACGCGCTAAATTACGCCCTGAATTACAGGATAAAGTGGTAGTGGCGTTGAAAGTGGATAAAGAAACCAATACAGGTCTTGTCACTGATATTAAAGAAGAATTAAGAGAACTCAATATGGTTAAGATTATTTATATCGCTGCACCTGGTTCAGAAGTAACGAATTAATAGTTTTTACCACACCCAATACAAAAAACGTCTTGTATACTACGAGGCGTTTTTTTATGTTTTATTCTGAAATAAACTATCTTTATCCTATATGTGTATCAAAACGGTTTTCATCACATTTTTAGTGCTATTTAGTACGTATACTGGCCTGTCGCAAATCGATAATCAGCAGGCGAGTGAACAATCTATACCGCTGCGGAACAATACTGCACAAGTTCAAAATGACACGGTTGTCGACCTAAAATATAGAGAAGATCAATTTTATTTGGGGATTACCTATAACCTTTTGTCCAGCGTACCCTCTGCTTTAAATATTAGAGGGTTGTCTGGCGGACTCCATTTCGGGTTCCTTCGGGATATGCCGCTAAATGCAGACCGTGATATTGCCATTGCCATTGGCGGGGGATTGGCATTTGATGTGTATGGTAGCACTCTTTTCATCGGAGAAACACCACAGGAAGAGACGATTTTCACGATTTTGAACGACAATGAGTACGTATATAGTACGAATCGCTTTAGTATGGCAATGATTGAGGCTCCCGTCGAATTTCGTTGGCGAACTTCCTCACCCACTAAATATGCCTTTTGGCGCGTCTATGCAGGGTTTCGAGTTGGATATGCCTATTGGTATCAAGCCAAGTTTCAACAAGATGGAAATGACGTGACCCAAACCGATATTCCTGAATTCAACCCACTTCGTTTGGGAGCTACTCTCAGTTTTGGCTACAACAAAGTAAACTTTTATGCTTATTACAGTATCAATCCTTTTTTCGATGGCGCTGAAAGTAGTAATACGAATGAACCCATCGAATTTAAGACCATTAAACTAGGGATACTCTTTTATATCTTATAGCCAATAATTTACCAAGACGAGTTGTGGAAGCAGACCGATACACAATCCCGCTACCAATTCAGGATAGTTATGCGATTCGGTGTGCAATCTAGAGGAAGCCACCCATCCGTTTGCAATAAAGAACAAACACACCCAGAGCAACAGATTGATCTGAAAATGAGCGCTCAACGCAATTAAAAACATGGTCACGCCTGCAATGCCCATTTGGTGCAGACTCACTTTAAATTTAAAGAATACCAAGATTAGCGCTGTCATACTTGAAAAGAGGATACCCACAAAAAAATAATACAATTCTGGACTGTCATAGGGGTCGAACACCATTTTTATCACCAAGAGCAACAGTAGAGACTGTAACATGAGCGGGACTCTACGTTCCTGTACTTGTACGAGATGGATCGAGGAGATGATCCCCAGATTTCGCAGGAGGAAAAACGTTACGATTGGGATAAATATCGTTATTATGGCAACGGCGACCACTAAAGACCGTGCCATTTCAGGATCAATAAATCGTGGCGTGTGTAAGAAATAGAAGATGGTACCCAGCACTGGCATCAGCAGGGGATGCAATACATATGCGCCGAGACGTAGAAAGCCGTTCATTACAGCTCTTTTCTTAATCGCGCAACAGGAATATCAAGTTGTTCGCGATATTTGGCCACTGTACGTCGGGCAATCGGATACCCTTTTTCCTTTAAGATTTTAGCCAATCGATCATCGGTAAGGGGTTTCTTTTTATTTTCCTCACCCACCGTTATCTCTAGAATTTTTTTGATCTCTCGTGTGGAAACGTCCTCACCCTGGTCGTTTTTCATAGATTCGCTAAAGAATTCCGTGATCAATTTGGTCCCGTAGGGGGTGTCTACATATTTACTGTTGGCAACGCGGGAAACCGTTGATACGTCCATGTCGATTTTATCAGCAATATCCTTTAAGATCATGGGTTTCAACTTCCGCTCATCACCGGTCAGGAAATATTCTTTCTGATGGTGCATAATAGCGTTCATGGTCACAAAAAGGGTCTGTTGGCGCTGTTTTATGGCATCAATGAACCATTTAGCAGCATCCAATTTTTGCTTGATGAACATGACCGCATCTTTTTGTGATTTCGATTTTTTCTTCGCGTCTTTGTATCCTTTAAGCATGTTGGTGTACTCGCGAGACACATGCAGCTCAGGAGCATTCCTTCCGTTTAGGGTAAGATCTAACTCGCCATCCACAATCTTGATGGCAAAATCGGGTACCACGTGTTCTACGATTCGCGTGTTGCCGGAATACGCACCACCGGGTTTGGGATTTAAACCTTCTATCTCTGAAATGGCCGCACGCAGGTCGTCTTCAGTAACATCGAATTTCTGAACCAGTTTACTGTAATGCTTTTTAATGAAATGATCAAAGGCTTCATCTAAGATTTCTATGGCTAGGCTAACCGACTCTGTGGGTGCCTTTCGATACAACTGAAGCAACAAACATTCTTGTAGGTCTCTAGCGCCCACACCGGCTGGATCAAGGTCTTGTACGATATCTAAAACCTTTTCAATTTTCTCTTCTGTGGTATACACATTTTGTGTGAAAGCAAGATCATCCAGAATATCTGCAATTTCCCTTCTGATATAGCCACTTTCATCAACGCTGCCCACTAAAAAACGGGCGATCTGCTCTTCCTCTTCGTCAAAGCGATAAGTGTTTAATTGCTGGAGTAAATATTGATTGAAGGATGTCCCAGAGGCGTATGGCGTTTGTTTGTCGTCATCGTCAGCGCTGTAATTGTTTGATGAAAGTTTATAACTCGGAATCTCATCATCACTCAAATAGTCGTCAACGTTAATATCGGTTTCAATAACGTCACTGTCATTTTCGTATTCCTCTTCGTTGCTAAATTCATCATCAAAAGTATCACTCTCTTCTTTTCCGCCTTCTAGCGCCGGATTCTCGTTCATTTCCTGCGAAATACGTTGCTCAAAAGCCTGAGTGGGCAATTGAATCAACTTCATCAACTGAATCTGCTGCGGAGAAAGTTTCTGAGAAAGTTTAAAATTTAATTGTTGTTTTAGCATAGGTTTATCCTGAACCATAAAAATAAAAAAAAACCCTCCACATATAGCGATGGGTAGGGCTTTTTAATAAAAGCTTATGAGTTTAATCCCTTTAGAAACTCGCGTTTCCTGGTGTTCTAGGATATGGAATCACATCACGGATGTTACCCATGCCAGTTACGAACAGTACAAGTCGCTCAAAACCTAGTCCGAAGCCACTGTGTACGCAGGTTCCGAACTTTCGCAGGTCAAGGTACCAATACAACTCTTCTTCAGAGATGTCCATGGCCGCCATTTTCTCTTTTAAGACGTCATATCGTTCTTCCCGTTGGCTTCCACCAACAATTTCCCCGATTCCCGGGAATAGTACGTCCATGGCGCGTACGGTTTTGCCGTCATCGTTCAATCTCATGTAGAAGGCCTTGATCTTTGCAGGGTAGTCAAACAGGATGACCGGACATTTAAAATGTTTTTCTACCAAGAATCGTTCGTGCTCGCTCTGTAGGTCGGCACCCCAATCTTCGATCAGGTACTTGAACTTTTTCTTCTGGTTGGGCTTGCTGCGCTTTAGGATATCGATAGCTTCGGTATAACTCACTCTTTTGAAGTTGTTGTCTAGCACAAAGCTCAACTTTTCTCGAAGTGCCATTTCGCTTCGCTCAGCCTGGGGTTTGCTCTTTTCCTCCTGAAGCAGTCGCTCTTCAAGAAAGGCCAAATCATCTGCACAATGATCGAGGGCATATTGAAGCACATATTTTATGAAATCTTCAGCAAGGTCCATGTTGTCTGCCAAATCGTTAAAGGCAACTTCGGGTTCAATCATCCAGAATTCGGCTAAATGGCGGGAAGTATTACTGTTTTCTGCACGGAATGTTGGTCCGAAGGTGTATACTTTTCCCAATCCCATGGCAAAGGTTTCAGCCTCTAATTGGCCACTCACCGTTAGGTTGGTTTCTTTTTCGAAGAAATCTTCCTTATAGTTTACACTACCGTCTTCATTTAACGGCGGATTTTTAGCATCGAGATTGGTTACTCGAAACATTTCACCCGCACCTTCAGCATCGCTACCCGTGATGATAGGGGAGTGCATGTAATAAAATCCATTTTTTTGGAAATACTCGTGAATGGCAAATGACAGTTTAGAACGTACGCGCATTACGGCACCAAAGGTATTTGTTCGTACTCGAAGGTGTGCCTGCTCCCGCAGTTTTTCGAGCGTATGCCGTTTTGGGGAAAGAATTGTTAATTTCACATCTTCCGGATCGGCTTTTCCCAAAACCTTTACCTCATTCACCTGAATCTCCACATCTTGTCCTTGGCCTTGGCTCTCCACTAACGTTCCTTTCACTTCAATGGCAGCGCCGGTGGTAATATCTTTTAAAACCTCTTCACTGAAGTTTTCAAAATCGACCACACACTGTATGTTTTTTATGGTTGAACCGTCATTCAATGCAATAAAACGATTGCTTCTGAACGAACGCACCCATCCACGGGCGGTAAGTTCAATTATTGAAGGATCCATTTCTAAAATATTGGCGATAGCGGTTGCTTTCATAGTATGAATTTTGTGGAAGGCAAAGATACCTTTTTGAACGTGAAATCGGAATTCAGAAAAGAAATTTTATAGCGAAAACGCTAGGCTTTCGACTCTTTTTCATCTGAAATTTCATCTACCTCGTTGGCTTCTAAAATCTGAAGTGCCGGTTTCTTAAACGTCTTTTCGTTCGCAATTTCTTTTTCAAGAGAAAGAAGTAGTGCTGGTAGTAATAACAAGTTGGCAAGCATGGCAAAAACCAGGGTAATTGAAACGAGAGCCCCTAAGGCGACGGTTCCACCGAAACTTGAAATGGTAAATACCGAAAAGCCAAAGAACAACACGATAGACGTGTAGAACATGCTCACTCCAGTTTCCCGCAATGCGGCGTAAACCGATTTCTTAATGCGCCAATTATTCGCGATGAGTTCTTGGCGGTACTTGGCCAAAAAGTGAATGGTGTCATCTACCGAAATACCGAAGGCAATGCTAAATACCAAAATGGTTGAAGGTTTGATGGGCACTCCGAGAAAGCCCATGAGACCTGCGGTAATGATCAATGGCAGCAAGTTGGGAAGCAGGGATACGAGAATCATTTTGACACTTCTAAACATCCAGGCCATGAACAAGGCTATCAACAAGATGGCGAGGCTCAGGGAAATAATAAGATTGTTAACAAGGTATTTGGTACCCTTTTGAAACACCAAGGCCTTACCGGTCACCGTGACCGTATATCGATCTGAGGGAAAAATCTTTTCGATTTCTGCCAAGAGATCCTCCTCTAACCGATCAAAGCGCTCGGTTTTGGTATCTTTCATAAAGGTGGTAATCCGCGCAAACTGTCCTGTTGTATCTACGTAGCTGGTTAATAGATTGGTGTTTTTTGTGCTGTTTTTTGCGTATGATAAAATAAACGTGCGTTCTTGGCTATTCGGCAATTGGTAATACTCTGGATTGCCATTGTAATAGGCCTGTTTGCTGTATTTCACCAATTCTACCACCGAGAGCGGTTGTGAAAATTCGGGGATGTCGTTCAAGTACGTTTGCAACTCTTCCATCCGTTTTAAGGTGGCAAGTTTCATTACGCCCTTTTTGCGCTTGGTATCCACTAAAATTTCCAAAGGCATAATGCCTTCATATTCCTGTTCAAAAAACTTGATATCGCTGTAGAAGTCTTCGCCTTTGGGCATATCTTCAATGATGCTGCCAGAGATTTTGATGTTGTACATCCCAACGATACTTCCGCAGAGCAACACAATGGCGGCGATAAAAATAGCAATGCGATGTTCTTTTACCATGCGCTCCATCCAATCTACAAAACTGCCGATCCATCGCTTGTTCAAGTGCTTTAAGTGTTTGTACTTCGGAACCGACATGTAACTATAGACGATCGGGATAATAAACAAACTCAGTATAAAAATAGCAATGATGTTGATTGATGCCACAGTACCAAACTCCTTTAAAAGCTTACTATTGGTTAAAATAAAAGTGGCAAAACCTGAAGCAGTGGTCACATTGGTCATCAATGTGGCGTTTCCTACTTTGGCGATAACCCGCTGTAGTGATTTTGCCTGGTTTCCATGAAGTTTGATTTCCTGTTGATACTTGTTGATAAGGAATATACAGTTTGGAATTCCAATCACGATAATCAATGGTGGGATGAGCGCGGTAAGCACTGTAATTTCATAACGCAATAGTCCCAAAATTCCAAAAGCCCACATCACTCCGATTATTACGGTGATCATGGATATAAAAGTGGCTCGGAAACTTCGGAAGAAGAAAAAGAAAATCAGGGACGTTACCAGCAGCGCAGCGGCAATGAACTTGCCAATTTCATCAATAATATTTTGCGAATTCAACGTACGTATGTACGGCATGCCCGAGGTATGAACCGTGATGCCGGTTTCATCTTCAAAATTTTCGATGGCAGGTATGAGGTCGTTAACAATGAAATCACGTCGTAACGCCGTATTGACGATATCTTTTTTGAGATAAACTGCAGTACGCACCCCCATTTTGTTCGGACTATAAACCAAGCCTTTGTAAAACGGTAACTTGTTAAACAGTTCATAGCGATAGCGCTCTAAGCGTTCTTTGGAAAGTATGCTGTCTTCAATAAAAGGAACCAGTACAAAGCTTGTGCTATCCTGTACTTTTTTCAGCTTTTGCAGTTCGCCAATAGACAATGTGAGGTCTACGGCTTCAAATGATTTGAGCTTAGACGAAAGGGCTGTCCAAGCCTTGAAATTTTTAGGAGTGAAGAGAGTAGAATCTTTTACTCCCATGATGATCAGGTTGCCTTCCTCACCAAATTTGTCGAGAAACTGATTGTATTCTACATTTACCTCGTGGTCGTCGGGGAGCAGATTGGCTTCCGTATACGTAAAGCGCATATGTTTCCACTGCAATCCCATAAAAACGGTAATGGCTGCAATGACAATAAGCAGCAACGTTCTATTCCTAAGGATAAAACGCGCTACTGCACTCCAAAATCCGATACTAAAAAGCTTGTTCACAGGTCACCAAATATTGGCGGCAAAGGTACTAAATAGGAGTGGGTTAATACGAAGGAAGGGGCAGGGAAGTTTAGAATGGCTAAAACTTTGCGTAAAAGGTAAATTTCACCGAGATATTATCAGCAAATTTCGGAAGGTTATAGAACCCGTAACGGTAGGCACCGCTCAATCCGAAACCAAAGATAAGCTTGTTTAGTTCGAGTCCCGATTCATGGTAGAAT
>JAWWCH010000040.1:0-9403 GCA_033720575.1 Marinirhabdus sp. | reverse complement strand
TTGAAACTGAACAGACTGATTTATACAGACAATATATTTATTACAACACCGATAGTAATGGGAAAATTGTAATATCTGCCGTAGATTGGAACGATTCTTCAATAACACTATTCCGTTTGTCAAACAATCCTTTGGGTAATGAAGAATACAAAATAGACTCCCTTCAAATTTTTCCAAATCCAGCGAGCCATGTATTGCAAATAACTTGTAATCAATGCAATTTACAAGGTGTAGATTATGAAATTGTTGACTCCACCGGCAAAGTGATAATTACCGCTGCTTTTGAAAGTAATAACCCTTTGATTTCCATCAGTTCTTTGAGTGATGGATTATATTTTTTACACACAAGTGAAACAACTTTGAGGTTCATTAAAAAATAAACTTTTCAAGCTTGTTATTTCTGTTTGCTAATGGTTCTTCGGTTCTTACTACATGAAATTTTATTGATGCCACTCGTCACTTCAATATCTCGAGGCCGAGATAAAGACACCCAAGGCGTTGGCGAGTGCAATTATATTTTCTTCGGAAGGATTTGGTTTAAGGGTCCAGCGAATGATACAAAGATTTCCTACGGTCGCCGAAGCTGTTTTAAAACTTTAGTGATATAGGAAAGGATAAATAGGGAAGTCTTTGTAAAAATACAAAATTATGGTTGTTTTGAAACTAAAAAAAGCCCCCGATAGGAGGCTTTTAAAATTCTAGTCTTTCAACTTCTTAATGAACAATGATCGGGTCAGGGTTTCCGTCTGGATCACCATTTACTGTACCGTCCGTACTTGCATTTCCTAATAAGAATACGCCAGCAGCATGTGGTGTCGCCATGGACGTTCCACTAATGCTATTGTATCCGCCATTTTTCCAAGTAGAGTTTACGGCTACTCCAGGTGCACAGTAATCTACTGGTGGGTTGGCGTAATTAGAGAAGCTCGCCCAATTATCGCCTTGGCTCATGGCAGAAATGGTATAAATACCATTTCCGTTAAGACGAGCTGGAGATACATTGTTTGCATTTTGTGATTCATTTCCTGCCGCCAAACAGAACTTCACGGCGCCTGCTGCATTCGAGATAGCCGCTTCAAGCGCAGCAGATACAGGTCCACCAAGACTCATGTTAGCAACGTCGCCACTGCCTCCATTAGCGCCCACGTGGTCTACGCCAGCAATCACGCCAGAATAAGATCCAGAACCTCTACGATCGAGAACCTTTACTGGAATCACCGTCGCTCCTGGAGCAACACCAATTACACCTATAGTATTATTTTTAGCCCCTATCGTACCGGCTACGTGAGATCCGTGACCATTCAAATCATCCATCGTGGCATCTCTACCTGATGTAAAAGCTGTGTAACCTCTAGACGCGTCTACATTAAGATCTGGGTGGTCTAAGTCTATTCCCGAATCCAAAATCCAAGCCACTCCATTTCCAGTGTAATTGCTAACTCCATTTACTCGGGTTATTCCCCAAGGGGTTTCTTGGTCTGAAGAACCACCTCCACCTCCACCTCCGGGATCACACGGACCACCATTTGGGGTACCACAAGGTGGCGCAAACTGAACAATTCTATCTTGTTCTACGAAAGCCACACGATTGTCGTTTCGTAATTTGTTTAACTGTTGTTCATTTAGACGTAAGGTCACTCCGTTGATCGACTTACTATACACATGAATTACCTCATTCTCAAGTTGCTTGGTATTACCCAAAACGTCATCAGTCAGTGCTAAAACGGCATCTTTTGAAGCTTGATAACTAGCCCTGTTTGCCCCTAAATCACCCGTAACCTCAGTATTATACACTACGATATATTGTCCGGGAATGGGAACCGTAGCACCTTTAACGTGGTCCAAGTTATCCACCAAGTGTTGCATATCAACTTTTTGAAAGTCGGTATCGGATGTATTTGTCGTGGTTTCATCTTTCGCACAACTAAATGCCATTATACCAGCCGCGAAGGCAATTCCAGTAATTTTTAAAAATTTGTTCGTCATAATGTTAATTTTCTAAGATTAAGTGCTAAATATATATAATTTATTAGGAAATATTTAACGCATTTACATTTTTTAATGACGGAAATATTTTCTCGTTTTAAATCTATTAGAACTCCTTTGAGTTTTTGCTTTTAGCTAATCATACCAAAATTTACAGGCTGTTCGGAACAAATAGAGAAGATGCTTGAAATTATGTACCTTCACACCTCCTTTTGGGAAAAACTCATTAAAATTTTAAACAATGGCATTGGTTACCCCGCTACACCCCAGTCACGATTCCGACACTGAGCAGTTGGCTGAATTTTTCAATGAAACCCTGGGCTTTTGCCCCAATAGTGTACTCACCATGCAACGTAGGCCGGCAATTAGCCGAGCCTTCATCAATTTGAATAAGGCCGTAATGGCCAATGAGGGTCGTGTAACTTCAGCCTTAAAACGTATGATTGCTTGGGTAAGTAGTAACGCTACCGGGTGCCGCTATTGTCAAGCACATGCAATTCGTGCTGCTGAACGCTACGGAGCTGAGCAAGAACAGCTCGATAATATTTGGGAATACAGAACCCATCCTGCATTTAGCGAAGCTGAAAGAGCGGCACTCGATTTCTCGCTGGCCGCAAGTCAAGTTCCAAATGCCGTTGATGACACCATCCAAAAGCGATTATACCAGTACTGGGATGAAGGTGAGATTGTTGAAATGCTCGGGGTGATTTCTTTATTTGGTTATCTGAACCGTTGGAATGATTCTATGGGAACTACAATTGAAGATGGAGCGGTAGAAAGTGGCGAACAGTACTTGGGAAAACACGGCTGGGAAAAAGGAAAGCATCAATAATTTAAATTTTGAATCATTGAAAACTATAGACTTGAAAGTTGTTCTATCAATCGTGGGTTGTATCAGCCTTTTTAGCTGTAACCATATTCCAGAAGCCATATTAGCGGCCAACACCGAGCGTGTAGACACCTTGGATGTAACCGAATATACATTTGTAATCGATAAAAAAAATAGACGTGGTTATGTCACCACCGACCGTGAAGTTATGGATGGCACATACGTCATCACCCGCGAGGGAGAGGTGATTGAGCAATTAAACATTACCGGCGGTTTTCTAAATGGTGAACTGATTCGCTATTACGAGAACGGTCAGCCAGAGGCCATTGAAACCTACAAGACTAGCGTACAACACGGTCCGACAACCAGCTTTTATCGGAATGGAGCCATACGTTCTGAAAGTTCCTTCGACAATGGGGTTGAAAACCCGGAATCAGTGTCGTATCATGAGGATGGTTCGGTTTCTCACCGAGTTGTCGTTACCGATGGAGTGAGGTATGAACATGAGTACCGCAACGGAAACCGAATTTCTAGTATGTTCGAAAAAGAAATTGACGGCAAAACGTTTCAAATTATGATGATGTATGACGACTTTGGGACCGTTCAACTCATTATGGGAACTCGGGGTAATGGTGAAATTCCGGAAGTTTATATTTTTGATAATGAATTCAATGAGGTCGAGCATTTTAATATGCAAGACGACCCGCTTCGCGCTCAAGAATTCTTGGCATTCATGCAGCAGTATTTTTGATCTAGTCTGAAGCTCCAGCTACTACCAGCACAAATTCACCTCTAGGCGCGTTAGCTTCAAAATGTGCCAATGCTTCGGCCATGGTGCCGCGAATGGTTTCTTCGTGCAGCTTGGTGATTTCCCGAGATACAGAGATGAAACGCTCGGCACCAAAATATTCCACAAATTGGCCCAAGGTTTTTAATAGTTTATGCGGCGATTCGTAGAAAATCATCGTCCGTTTCTCATTTGCCAACAAATTCAATCTCGTTTGCCTTCCCTTTTTTACGGGTAGAAAGCCTTCAAAAATAAATTTGTCATTGGGCAGACCACTGTTTACCAAAGCCGGTATGAACGCAGTTGCTCCTGGGAGACAATCTACCTCAACCCCTTGTGCAATGCAAGCGCGTGTCATTAAAAATCCTGGATCGCTTATCGCTGGCGTTCCTGCATCGCTTATGAGGGCCATGGTTTCGCCCTGTTTGATACGGTTCACTAGATTTTCTGTGATTTTGTGCTCGTTGTGCATGTGGTATGCCAACATGGGTGTGGAGATGTCAAAGTGCTTCAGGAGCTTTCCACTGGTACGAGTATCTTCAGCCAAAATCAAGTCTACCGCTTCTAAAACCTCGAGCGCCCGAAGGGTAATATCCTTAAGATTTCCGATAGGCGTGGGTACTAGATATAGTTTTGACATAGAAATAGAAAACTACTAGTTAAATTTTCGCTCTATTGCTTTCATGAATCGAGTGGCGTATAAGTCCTTCTGCAGCCAATGATTATACTCGGGTTTTACTTTGGTCTTTATAAAAAATTCAGCTTCTTTTAAGGTGCTGAAGGTGCTTAATTGTGACATCACGCGTGTATAATCTTCTTCACTACCTCCAAACAGGTGCTTGATATACGCCAATCGGTCGTTTAAATCAATTCGAATGCCTTCGCCAACCGAATCATTTATGGATTTCGGTTTTTCTGATAGACCTAGATCGTCTACCAATCGCTTACCTTGTTTCGGAACATCCATTCCCTTCGCTGGTTGACGCTCTTCCAATGTAGGTTTCTCTTCTTTTGGAGCTTCTACCACTTTACGCTCAAATGTGGGTGTTTGCTGATAGTTCTTGGCGAACTCTTCAAGATCATTTTTTACAAATTTCTTCTGCGGAAGCACTTCTTCCAAAATTCTATCTACCTCTTGGGCCTCCGGGGGCATTTGGGCTACCAGGTCCTTGATTTTTTCCATCAAAGGTTCAACCAAGTCTTCTTTGTGCTCAGGTTGAGGAATAGGCTCGGGTTCCGTAAACCAATGCTGTTCTCGGAAACTTTTACTGTCAAATGACTCTTCCTTATTCACCGAATCTGGAGCATCTCCCTCTAAATATGCTAAAACGCTAAGTTTTTCATATAGGGTTGCGACCTTTTGTTTCAGTACTACAATATCCATTCCGTCCCCTTCTCTCAAAATTGCCTTGGCAACTTCTTGTAAATCTTGTTGCAGTTCCTTTTTCATCATTCTTTTTTAAACTTTTTTAGAGCGTCGCCATATGGGTCGACTTTGTTTGTTAAATTTACGCATCCTATATGTAAACGTCAAGTGTTTGCGTTTTATTCTAAAAATTGAACTATGTTTCTCGAAAATACCGTAAATCAGAAAGAGCAGTTTGGCTGGATCGAAGTGATCTGCGGCTCAATGTTTTCCGGTAAAACAGAAGAACTTATCCGCCGCTTGAAGCGTGCACAATTTGCAAGGCAAAAGGTAGAGATTTTTAAACCCAAGGTAGACACGCGATACGACGAAGATCAAGTGGTGTCTCACGACAGTAACCACATAAGATCCACGCCGGTTCCGGCAGCGGCAAACATTCCTATTCTTGCAGACAATTGTGATGTGGTAGGCATAGACGAGGCCCAATTTTTTGATGATGAAATCGTAAAGGTTTGCAACGACTTGGCCAATCGCGGGGTTCGTGTGATAGTGGCGGGACTCGATATGGATTTCAAAGGAAATCCTTTCGGACCGATGCCTGCACTCATGGCGACCGCAGAATACGTTACCAAAGTGCATGCAGTGTGTCCCAGAACGGGAAATTTAGCACATTACAGCTTCCGAAAGTCACAAAATGAAGATCTCGTATTATTAGGCGAAAATGAAGAATATGAACCGCTGAGCAGAGCTGCGTATTATAAAGCGGTACTTCGGGAAAAAGTTCGAAAAATGGACGTTACAGACCCCGAAGAAGTGCCGGCAAAAGGTGCAGAGAACCAGAAAAAACAAGCATGATGGAGCACGTTGATGAAACCGTATTGACCCTTGACTTAAACGCCCTTTCCCACAATTTTGAATATTTATCTTCTAAAATTTCAGCAAACACCAAAGTGTTAGCCGTTATAAAAGCGTTCGGATATGGTAGCGATAGTATTGAAATTGCCAAAGAACTTGAAACCTTGGGCGTGGCCTACTTTGCCGTTGCCTATGTAAAAGAAGGCGTGGCGTTGCGCGATGCGGGCATTCGAACTCCCATATTAGTGCTACACCCCCAATCTGCTAATTTTGAAACTTTAATTGATCGTTGCTTAGAGCCTTCTCTGTACAGCACTTTTGTGTTGAAAAAGTTCATTGAGGTTGCTGAAGGCAAAAAACAGAAAAACTATCCGGTTCACTTAAAGTTTAACACTGGCCTCAATCGCTTGGGTTTTGATGCGGTTCAGATTGCAGACCTACTTTCTGAAGTACATGGCACTTCTGCTATTCACGTTAAATCGGTATTTTCACACTTGGCAGCGAGTGAAGACCCCAATGAAAAGACATTCACCGAAGGCCAAATTGAAGCGTTCAAAGAAATAGCCCAAGAATTGGAAGATGCCTTAGGGTACCATCCCGTCCTTCATCTTTGCAATACATCCGGGGGGGGGGGCTATCCAGAAGCACATTTTGATATGGTGCGTATTGGAATTGGATTGTATGGTTTTGGTAATGCAGCAGAAGTGAATGCCGAACTTCTGCCCATCGCAACGCTATCTTCCATAGTATCACAAATTCATCACATTCAACCTGGTGATACAGTAGGCTACAATCGGGCCTATAAAGCTAATGATCACGAAAAAACGGCAACCATCCCTATTGGTCATGCCGATGGTATTTCACGAGCCTTCGGAAATGGGGTGGGCTGGGTCACTATTCATGGTAAAAAAGCTCCTATTATCGGTAACGTATGTATGGATATGCTCATGGTAAACATCACTGGAATAGATTGTGAGGAAGGCGATGAAGTGGTGCTCTTTGGTCAGAATCCAACTGCAGATGAACTTTCAGCTGTGATCAATTCTATACCCTACGAATTAATTACAGGCATTTCTCAGCGGGTAAAACGGGTGGTTCGCAAAAGGTAAAACCTTCAGAAGCAAAATTTTTTATGATTCCCAAAGGTTTTTCTTTAACTTAGTTCGCTAGTAACATTTTAAACCAACCATTATGTTAAAAGAATTTAAAGAATTTATCATGACGGGTAACGTCATCGATCTAGCGGTAGCTGTAATACTTGCGGGCGCGGTAGGTCTTGTTGTCAACGGATTTGTATCAGACATTATGATGCCCATCGTAGGCCACTTTGCAGGCGGTGTCGATTTCGCCGACATGAAATACGTGCTTTCAGAAGCAGTTGTTGCAGCAGACGGAACTGTTGAAAAACCAGAAAATGCCGTTATGTACGGTAAGTGGGTAAACGCGATTATCAACTTAATCATCGTTGGCTTCGTACTATTCATGATCGTGAAATCATACGCCAAGATGCGAAAGAAAAAAGAGGAAGCTCCTGCACCAGATCCGGGTCCGTCAGAAAAAGACATCCTTATGGAGATTCGCGACGAACTACGCAAAAAATAAAAGTTTATATCAATCAGCGCAACACCGCTGCATTACTCTAAATTTAACCAAACCCTCCTACAGAACTGTGGGAGGGTATTTTTATGCTGCCACGTCTGAAATACTAATAGGAATGCTGTACTTTTGAAGTATAAAAGAAACTAATTTAAATTCGTCTGTTTTCAGACCATCAAGATGAAAGTAGCTGTAGTAGGTGCCACCGGAATGGTAGGAACCGTCATGATGAAATTATTGGAAGAACGTAACTTCCCTTTAACCGAACTTATTCCAGTCGCATCCGAGCGCTCGGCAGGTAAAAAAGTTGATTTCAAGGGTCATTCGTATGCCATCGTTACACTAGAAGATGCAATGCTTCAGAAACCTGACATCGCCATATTTTCGGCTGGTGGAGATACCTCCTTAGCCTGGGCACCTAAATTTGCCGAAATTGGAACTACCGTGATCGACAATTCTTCGGCCTGGCGCATGGATCCCGATAAAAAACTGATCGTTCCTGAGATCAACGCTTCCGAATTGACTTCCGAAGATAAAATAATTGCAAACCCAAATTGCTCTACCATACAATTGGTCATGGCTTTAGCGCCATTGCACAAGGCCTATGTGATGAAGCGCGTCATCGTTTCAACCTACCAATCGGTTTCAGGTACTGGTGTAAAAGCCGTTCAACAATTAGAAAACGAGGCCCAAGGCGTTGGAGGAGACATGGCCTATCCCTATCCGATCTATAAAAATGCATTGCCCCATTGTGATGTATTCGAAGCCAATGGATATACCAAGGAAGAAATGAAACTTGCCAGGGAGCCTCAGAAAATATTGAATGACCGAACATTTTCAGTTTCTGCCACAGCGGTTCGAATCCCTACTGCGGGTGGTCATAGTGAATCGGTAAACGTTGAGTTCAAAACTGACTTTTCACTAGCGGATGTCCGTAAAATGCTCCATGATACTCCGGGAATCGTGGTGCAAGACAATCCAGACACCAACACTTACCCTATGCCCATGTATGCTCACGGAAAGGATGACGTGTTCGTAGGCCGACTGAGAAGGGACGAAACACAACCGAATACTTTGAATTTGTGGATTGTTAGTGATAACCTGCGCAAAGGAGCAGCAACCAATGCCATCCAAATTGCTGAATACTTGGTGGCCAACCAATTGGTGTAAGTGAACCTGTTTTTTTCGTCCAAGTTTAGGAACCTCCTAAACAACCTGCGATGAAAACAATACATCGTTTCTTACAAATTACCTTGGGCATTGTTCTTCTGGTCTTCGGGCTGAATAAATTTTTTTGGTTTCTGACCGATTTTGATTTTAGCGGATATCCTGAAGCTGCACACCTTTTTGACGCACTGCGATATTCAGGTGAACTTTCAGATGTTGGAAAAGGCTACATCATGCATATGGTTGGTGCCACTGAAATCGTCGTTGGACTCTTACTCGTTTTGAAAAAATGGGTGCCTTTTGCCTTAGTCATGCTTGTACCTATTTCCGCACATATAGTGATGTTTCACCTTATGTTAAACTTGCCGAATATCATTCCCGCCCTGGCCGTAGCTGGTGTGAATGCCTATTTGATTTATGTGAATTGGCACAGTTACAAACCGATGTTTTCTGCATAATAAACACCTCCATCCTGTCATAATTTATTCGTTTCCTTGTATTTACCAATCGATAATTTAGTATCTTTAGTAGACCAACCATCCCTTTTAGTACTATGAACTCAACATTTACTACTATCCTCAGACTGGTGCTAGGCGCCATCTTATTGCTTTTTGGAATCAATAAGTTCATTAATTTCATTCCTATGTTTGAAATGCCGCCTGCAGCAGCCAATTTCTTGGAGTCGCTTGCGGCAACCGGCTACGCCTTCTATGTAGTTGCTACGCTTGAAATTATTATAGGAATATTATTACTGTTAAAGAAGTGGGTACCCTTTGCTTTGGTGTTATTGGCTCCCCTCTCGGTAAACATTTTGTTG
>JAWWCH010000039.1:0-9410 GCA_033720575.1 Marinirhabdus sp. | reverse complement strand
CGAATAAAGAATCACGGTGGCGAAGGTGCTGGTGGGGGTCCGAAGGGAGACCTCTACATTACCTTCAACATTGAAAACAATACCGCTTTTAAAAGAGTGAAGAGCGACTTGTTTTCGACTGTAAATTTGGACCTGTACACTGCAGTTCTCGGTGGTGAGATTACTGTGGACACCTTTAATGGAAAAGTAAAGCTGAACGTAAAGCCAGGTACGCAGAACGACACTAAGGTAAAACTGAAGGGCAAAGGATTTCCCGTATATAAAAAAGACGGCAACTTTGGCGATTTCTACATTACCTACAAAGTGAGCATTCCTAAAATCCTCTCAGATAAAGAAAAAGAATTGTTTGAAGAACTTTCTAAATTGAAATCATCATGAGCACAGAACAATATATTGCAATAACACACCTCTGCCAACAATACAATGTTACCGAAAAACTATTTTCGAAGTTTCAGGAAACGGGGTTGATTTCAGTCATTGAAGTGGAAGCAAAACCCTGCCTACACGTAGAGGAAGTATATAAAGTTGAGAAGATTATTCGGCTCAACCAAGAACTGAAAGTGAATCCGGAGGGGATAGACATCATCTTGAATCTCCTAGAAGAGATAGACCAACTCCATCAGAAAGTACAGCACCTACACCAACGGCTGCACCTCTATTCGGAATAGCTTAGGGCAAAGTGATTACGGTAAATTTATTTTCTAAGGGTGCCAATTGCTCTTTCAATATGGACATGAGCTGATCGCCGTATTCGAGATAAAATTCAGAGAAATTGACCGTTCGTTCCTGCAAACTTTGCTTCGGAAACAATTGATCTTGCAAGTTGGTGAGTCGATCTAAATGGTCTGCCAACTTTCGCTTTTGTGCTTTTAGCAACCGTTTCTCTAAGTGATCGAGACCATTGAGCTGCTTTTTTTCTTGGGCAGCCACGGCACCTACGAACGAGGCATCGGTTTGCTTTGCCACTTCGTAAAGTGCAGCAAACTGAAGTTTTAAATGCTCACGCTGCGTAGAAAAATCGATTTCAATTTCAGAAATCTGCTTGGTGTATTCGGTACGAAGATCTGATTGCTTCTGAAATAACTGAGGAATGGTAACTTCAAGTTTGTTTAATTTATCGGCCACTTTCTGAGGAACCAAAAGAACAGAGTTCCGAAGTAATAGCATAGGAAATGGCACTTTCACTGACTGAAAGTAATCCTTCAACTGAAACCAATAGGCCAGTTCCCCACCTCCACCAACGTAACACAAATTTGGCAAAATGATTTCCTGATACAGCGGCCGAAGCAACGCATTTGGTGAAAAGCGTTCGGGGTGGTTTTCTACTTCCTGTAGAAGCTCGGGCTTACTAAATGCGATATCAGTATCATTGATATAAAACATACCGTCTCGCTCCACGATTCGTTCGCGCAGTCTGTTTTTCAGATAAAACAAGTTGATTTCACGCGGATGTACTTGCTCTGGGTACCCCAATGCTGTCAGCCGGTTGGAAGTTTCCGTAATTTTTTTATGGGAGCGCTGGTTTTCAATTTCTTCTTTTACATAAGGTGCAAAGCATTTCTTGAGCGCTGCATCATTTCCATCTACGATTACGAGTCCGTGCTCTCGAAACAAGGTATTTGCCAGATATCGAGTAGCGTCTGCTAAATTATCATGCTCGTGATACGCTTCGGTAAACAAGGTACTGAGTTGCTTTCCTTGGGCACTCGCTCCAAATTTTTCACGCACCATTTGTGCTACCACGTCCATTCCACTAGTATCTAAATCGCCTACCGCTCCCCCATCTTCTCGATTCCAACGTATTTTTTCACCTTTAAAATTGAAATAATTGATTTCGTCAAAATCGTGATCTTCCGAAGCCATCCAATACACTGGAACAAAATGATTTTCAGGATGTAGTCTATTGAGTTCTTCGGAAAGATTGATGACCGAAAATATCTTGTATAAAAAGTACAGGGGTCCGGTGAACAAATTCAATTGGTGCCCCGTGGTAATCGTAAATGTGGTTGGCTCAGCTAATGACGCTATGTTGGTTTGGGTAGCTTCGGAAGCATCCACGTTAGCATACTGGTGTTGTAGCTGTTGTACCAATCCCTGTCTCGTCTGCTCAGAAAAAGAAGCATTCTTCTCAACAATTTGACCCTTAAAATTTTCCAGTTTCGGAAAGCTACCGTAAAACGATTGTAATGCTTCAGACTCTTCCAAATAATCACAAATCAATGGTGAAAAGAAACCGGTTGAAGCGTAAGAGATTGTTTTTTTCGACATAGAAGGGTTGGCAATTTGTTCAAAAATAAGGGATATTATGTATAAATATGGTATTCCGCATACAAATGACAATAATTTAGGTCTCTTTGAAACAACATTTAAATAAATTGTTATTTATATATTTAGCTTCATTTAAAAAGTTTTGATGAGAAATTATTATAATGCTTTACTACTTTTTGTTTCTTTATCTATAGTTGTATCGTGCAATAGCGAGGATGACATGACCAACCCAGAACAGATTGTCGAATCAGAAGATCCTAATGAAACTAGTATTGTTGATCTTGACATGTCCCTGATACGAACCGGACCACTATTTGCTGATGTTGAATTTTCTATCCCGAACACCTATTCCGAACAAGTGGTACTTTGGGGCACTTCAGAAACCTTAGAATTGGGTTTGAGTGAGAATACCAAAACGATTGATCCTGATAGCGATGAAATAGTAGTCCCCAATTTGCAACAAAATACTATATACTTTGTTCGAATTGCAGCATTGGAGGGCGAGGTTGTTCACTACAGTCCAATCATTTCTTTTCAAACTACTGCGGTCGAGCTAACATATGATAATACTTTAGCTGGTTTTACAACTCATGATTTATTCAGGACCGTTGTAAGGAGCGGGGATTTTTATTACGCAGCGCTTAAATATAATAATTCATCGTCAAGCAATAGTTACGTTAAAATTCTCAAGTTAGATAGCAATTTTCAAATAATTTGGGAGCGGATCATAAATGAAGGCAATGATAGTGATCGCTTCAATAGCATTGTAGTTTTACAAAATGGGGACATACTAGTTGCCATGAATATGCATGTGCCATCTGCATTTCCACCCTATGATCAATACAAGAGTTACATTGTAAGATTAAGCAAGGACAATGGATACAGACTTTGGACAAAGTTTTATGACTATCAAGCTGGAACAGATGACTGGATCAACTCGTTTAAGGATGATCAAAACGTAATGCAAAACAGTTCTGGCATCATTAAGTTTGTTAAAGAAGTAGATCTCACACGTCAAACAGGTGGTGATGCCTTCTTGCAAGAAATAGAAATTGATGAAAATGGAGAACTTGTTAACACCAACGACTTAAGCACTTCTGTTTTCAATAATTTATATCAATTTTCTTACGACAGCGTAGCTGGAAGATATACTCATGGTATTAATTTCTCGGCTAACAATGAGCAGTTTATTGGAAAAATTAATAACGACTTCCAATTTATATGGTATAAAGAGTATGGTAACGCCGGAGTTTCGCAGAGTACTGGTATAACTCACTTGGCATTCCAAAATGATTTTATTTATTCCAGTGCTTCACAAAGTTTAGAAATCCCTGGGGAATCTGCTAGTTCAAATTTAATAACAAAATCAAACTCGAATGGTGAATTAATATGGTCTTTCAGATTGTCGGACCATCTCGTAGAATTTCCACATCAACATACCAGACACTATCAGGGAAAAGACACAAAATTTGATTTGGACAACAACATTATCTCACTGTACAATGAAAATAATGAAGACAACGAAAGATATATGAGTATATACTCTTTAACTCAAGATGGAGAAATAAATTGGCGATATATAGATGAAGAACCTTCTACCTATTTGATTATAGGTGAAAAAATATTCATCGATGACAATGTGTATACTATCTTTGGGAAAATGAATGGACAAATTTGGATTCGGCAGTTTACATTTCCAATAATAGATTAATTTTTAGGCACTATATTTTAATATTAAGATAAACAAACGTCATGTTTCATAAAATAACGCTATTACTCTTTTTTATTTGTGCTAATGTTAGCGCGCAATTGCAATCGCCAGCTGAGTTCTTAGGGTATGAAGTGGGCACTCAGTTTTCCCGCCATGCCGATGTGGTTCGCTATTTTGAATATGTTGCTGCAAATAGTACTATGGTGACCTATGAAACCTACGGCAAGACCAACGAAAGAAGACCGCTTACCTATGCCGTTGTTTCTTCCCCCGAGAACATCGCAAATATAGAGAACATTCGAAGAGACAACTTAAAGAGTATCGGACTCGAGAATGGAAGTGCGAATCCGCAGACCGCAATTGTTTGGCTGAGTTATAATGTGCACGGAAATGAGGCGTCTTCTACAGAAGCTGCGATGAGCACACTATATACATTGATCACTGAAAAACAAGATTGGCTTCAAAATACCGTGGTCATCATAGATCCTTGTGTGAATCCTGACGGACGTGACCGTTACGCCAATTGGTACAATCAGGTAAAAGCTTCGCCTTACAATCCAAAGCAGGTAGCTGTTGAACATCAAGAACCTTGGCCTGGAGGAAGACCCAATCATTATTTATTCGATTTGAATCGCGACTGGGCATGGGCTACACAGGTAGAAACGCAACAACGATTAGAAATTTATAACCAATGGATGCCACACATTCATGTTGATTTTCACGAGCAAGGTATCAACGAACCCTATTATTTTGCTCCTGCCGCTGAACCGTTCCATGAAATCATCACACCCTTCCAACGAGAATTTCAAACGGAAATAGGGAAAAATCACGCCAAATATTTTGATCAAGAGGGATGGTTGTTCTTTACCCGAGAACGCTTTGATCTTTTGTATCCGAGTTATGGAGACACCTACCCTACGTTCATGGGTGCCGTTGGGATGACCTATGAACAAGCGGGTCACGGACGTGCTGGTTTGGGCATCAATACAGATGAAGGCTACGAACTTACCTTGGTAGACCGAGTGGCACATCACACTACTACTGGGCTTTCAACCGTAGAAATGGGCAGTAAAAATGCGGCACAACTGAACAGCGAGTTCAAAAAGTTTTTCCAAAACGACAATTTAAAATACAAGAGCTATGTGCTCAAAGGCCATCCAGATAAAATTGATGCGTTAACAAAATTACTTCAGAAACATCAAATACAATATGGGGTTCGAAGCTCTGGAACTGTGAACGGCTACAACTACGGCACTAATGAAAAAGGAAGCCTAGATGCTACCGATGCCTTAGTTGTGAGTACCAATCAGCCCAAAGGCAAGATGGTGAAAGTGTTATTTGAACCTGATGCGGTCTTAACCGAACCATTGACCTATGACATCACGGCGTGGAGTATTCCGCATGCCTACGGACTGGAAGCTGTTGCGAGCACCAGTTTGGTAACTGCCGATCGTGAATTGCCCACCTACAATATCAATAATATGGCAGCACCGAATGCAGCTGGCTATATTTTAGAATGGAACAGCATGTATGACGCCCAGTTTTTGGCGGCCTTGTTGAAAGAAGATATTCGGGTTCGTTTTTCAGAAAAAGACTTGATGTTCAACGGTAAGTCGTTTGCAAAAGGAAGTTTGGTGATTACTAAAAGCGACAACAGAACTAATGAAAATTTCCACAACAAAGTGGTTGAATTGGCAAATTCACACAATCGACAATTGTATGTATCGAACACTAGTTTTGGAGATACCCGAACTGATTTTGGATCTCCAGATATCAAATTGATCAACCAACAACGCATAGCTGTTTTACGTGGCGAAGGCACCTCTTCATTAAACTATGGAGCCATTTGGCATTTCTTCGAGCAACAGTTGAACTACCCCATTACGTCTATAGATACTGGCGATTTTAGACCCTCAGACTTGAACGGATTTGATGTATTGATCATGCCCAGCGGATGGTATAGCAAATTGGGTAATGAAGATACCCTGAACGATATTAAATCTTGGGTGCGAAATGGTGGGAAAATTATAGCAATAGGGGGCGCAGTAAATACATTTTCTGGAAAAGACGGATTTGGATTAGAACCCAATAAAGCCGAAGAAGACAAAAAGGAGGATGAAAGTGAAGATAGGTTGATACCATACGACCAAAGAGAGCGTTCCAGCGTTAAAGATTTTATTACCGGAAGCATCTACAAAGTAAAAGTTGATCCCACCCATCCCATGGCATTTGGTTATTCAGACACCTATTACAGTTTGAAATTGGGCAGTACTTCGTATGCCTTTTTAGAAAATGGTTATAATGTAGGCTATATTGAAAAACCAACAAGTGTATCCGGATTTTCGGGTGAAAATGCCAAAGCCAAATTAGAAAACTCTATGGTATTTGGGGAAACCAGAATGGGAAGAGGAAGTATGATCTATATGGTAGACGATGTATTGTTCCGAAGCTTTTGGGAAAACGGAAAACTGTTCTTTGTGAATGCCATTTTCTTTGTGAACAACAATAAGTTTACGCTATAGCGATCAACAAATGTATACGATGGACTAGCAGTCTTTGATGGTCATTTTCGCAAAATACTTTCCATCTTTTTGCCTCTGGCTAGCTCGTCAATAATTTTGTCCAAATAACGAACTTTCTGCATTAGCGGATCCTCAATGTCTTCCACGCGGTGACCGCAAATGACCCCAGTGATCTTGCTTGCATTCGGATTTAGCTGAGGAGCTTCAGCGAAGAAGGTTTCAAAATCGGTTTTCTTTTCAAGTATGTCCGATAAGGCCTCAGCATCGTATCCAGTAAGCCAAAAAATAAGTGAATCGACCTGCGCTTTGGTTTTTCCTTTCTTTTCTGCTTTGGTAATATAATGCGGATAGACGCTGGCAAAAGGCATTTTGTAAATTCGATGTTGTGCCATAAAATTTCTTTTTAAAGTGAGTATAAAGATACCAATGCACTCTGAATTGTAAATTAATCACGCAGCCATTTGTTCATTTTAGGAAACTGTTCCGCCTCACATAACCCCATCCAAACCAACAAGGGCAACCCCAGATAATTACCCGTATTGAACTGTGTGATAAGCCATTTGGACTGCCCCTTATACCCACCTTCATGGAATACAATGTCAATTGGAATTTGTAAATGACGGGCTGCTGCGAACGACCATAACATTGCTACGATTTCATCACCCAAGCTGGGCCATTCAGGACACATCTTGGAGGTACCAATATGTTGTCTTTGTTTAGCTGGTGTTACAGCCAAATGACCAGCTTCATGAAGCAAATCTCCTGCAAATTCCAGACGGTTCGTATCGAGATAAATAGCATCTTTTTCAATTTTTAGACCTGGAACAAAACATTTATCTTCTAAGGAAGTTTCCACAACAGTAACATCAATGGCTTTTAAAAAACCTAAAATTTCTGAAAGGTAAGTAGTAGAACTCATGTATACGCTCACTTTACTTGTATGGAAGGCCTACTGGCTTGCACCTGCTGCCAATTGTTTCTCTAGCTGCTCGATGAGCCGTTGGTTGGCTGGCAAATGCTGCCTACGCAATTCTTCCAAAGTGCGTTTCAGTATCTCACTACTCACTTTGTCTACTTCGCGCTCAAAACTAGCCTTAGGTGCCAATGAAAAAAATAAGGCGTCAGACCATTCATTTCGTTTTAAATCGATCACCAAATGCACCCTATCGGTAGTGCCGTCATTACGAACTGAATGCTCGTGGTTCACGTTGGTGTACCAACATTCTCCGGGCTGCATACGAATCTGGGTTCCGGCCAAAACAAATTGAACCTGTGGATTGGTAGCGATTGGGATATGCACCCTAAAACTACCGTCTTCATATCCTAGTGCATGGTCGGTGTGCGGTTTTATAAAGGCACCCGCTTCCAATCGCAACAGGCGCGCACTCAAAATTTCTGTTTCAAAAGACTGTATCACAGTCCGCAAATAGTCGCATTCTTTCAGTATGCCAGTGGCTTGTAAAGGCGCATCTTCCATAGAAACTGCAAAAATATGTTCAGAATCTCCGTTTGGGGCATAGAGCGGTATGGCATTCCAATTCCCGATATATCCTCCCGTATTGAAATGTGCTACCCATTTCATATCCAAAATAGTGTCAAGCTCTTTTTGTAACGCTTGAACATCAAACTGAAAGGGTAATTGCAAGTGTGTGGTCATTTTTAAGAAAGGACTTTTTGTTCGTATTTCATTCTGAATTTGGCGATTCTTATTGACACGTAAACACCTTTAACATACCCTTGCTTGATGCTTCAGGTACTTCAGAAATCAATGCATAGGTTCCCGGTTTGATAGTTGCAGTAAAGTATCCCGTTTTTCCAGCTGGCATATCATTTACACCACCCAAAAATGTAAATCCGTCGGGCACCGGATCTATGAGTCCGTCGAGGTTCATCCAATTCATCCAATTTTCAATGACCGCCACCTCGGCACCTTCTTCAATTCTTACCAAATTGACATCATGGCTTTGAAAATTAGCATACTTCTTTTGATCTTTAAAGTGTACAGAAAAGTTGTATGTACCTGGAGCCTTTGGCGGTTCAAACTCAATGCCTCCTTCCGAAGAAATGGTAACCGCTACATCTGCCTTTGGTTCTTCCATGGGCGACACCTCCTCTGAAACCACAAGAGCTTTATACATTCCCATGTTGGTATGAAACATTCCATTGGCCATTTTCACATAACACTCCATAATATAGTATCCAGGTTCCAAATAGAGCGTAGTTTGAGCGGTTTCACCACCTGATATCATTCCCACACCACCGGGCCAAGTGGTTTTACTATACCATTCCGGAATTTTTCCGAAGGCTTGCATTGCCGCTTCGTTGTTTCCTTCATACATGAGTTGCACCCCCTCGCCAAAAGGCGGTAACAATTCATCTCTAAATTCTTTTACGGTGATGCTATCGAGGTTGTCATCTATCAAAATAAAATGGGGCTGTGTAGAATTATTCTTATACCGCCATGTTACCCATCCTGAAGGAATGGTATCTGGCCCTTGAAACTCCATCGCCTCCGTGGTGATTTCTATGTTACTTGCGACCTCAGGGATGTTCTCAATTGATTCCTTTTCAACCTTTTCATTTTTGCAGGCAGCTAAAAGAATGATAAAAGCAATAATTCCAATACTGGGAAAAAGACATTGATCTGCCTTGTTGAATTTTTCAAGATTTTTCATTGGATTGGTATTGGTTAGTCGTTTTAAAATCAGATGTCTACAGTGATGAAGATACGTATTTTTCGTGGTTTCCTAATAAAAAATATCGCCTGCTGAGTGACAAACCGCATAAAAATTCGCGCTCTTACCAACCTACATATTCACTTGTTGTGCATTTATTGCTTCGAGCAGTTCAAGCAACTGACTAATGTTGGCGCCATAATTTTCGAATTGCCGTTGAAACGATATTCGTTT
>JAWWCH010000038.1:0-9463 GCA_033720575.1 Marinirhabdus sp. | reverse complement strand
TGACCGTAAATTGTTTCCTTTTGCAAATTACCTGCATAAAAAGTACCTCGAGAGGCTAATTTCTGAATAGGTATTTCCCCATTGGTAGTGTTGACCATTTCGGGATCGCAATAGAATGTTTTATTAACCGTAGAACTGCTTGTTCTTATCTCTGCATTATCATAGGTAATTTCCATACTAGCAATGACTGCATTAGCAGTTTCCTCACTTAGCCAAAACTCTGCTCGACCGTTTTCAGAAATAGTACCGATAACAATTGGATTGTTAGTTGGCAGAATAATTTCTGCTTCCTCGTTGTTCCAATTTTCGACGGTGCCTTTGAATGTGTTTTGAGCACAGGATGCATTGATCAACAGTAGGGTAGAGAAGTATAAGGTTCTCCTACAACTTAGAATCATTGTTGTAATCTTATTGTGACGTGTCAATTTTGCTGTATTTGGCAGGTTCATTTTTTTCTATTTTTTTATTCTACTTTTTATAGACGTTTTATATCAAGGTTGATTTTTGAAATGGGAACGCTGTAATCTTTATGCCTTTATTTATCGACAATAAAAAACAGGCGGTCCATGTCTACCAATTCGTATCCATCATTTCTATTGGCTTCGTGCATTTCCATTACGCTGCAAAAGGATAGTGCCGGTTGTTTGGCTGGCATAAAGCTGGTTCGATAGTCATTTTTGTCTGAAGGATCCCAAAGGGAGATGTACCTTCTGAACGACAGATCATTTCCATCTGTATATAGGTCTATGTCCAAAGGATTTCCTAAAGCGCTAAAAGCGCCTTGTTGAAATCCTTCCATGAAGGAAGTAAGTCCGTCATTTCTAAGAACAGTAGGAGTTCCCTGTACATATAGGGCTGTACATAAGACACCATTTTTTGTCGGGTGAATTTCAACATCAATAATTCGGATATTACTGCCAGGTCCCTGTTGTTCTGCAAATTCCATTAAATCCAAGACATCATTAAATTGTCGATAATCAGCAACAGGAGCATTTTTCTCTAGAATAGCTGCAAATCCAATTTTGTCAGATTTTTGTACACCAGAGTACAGAGGTACATATTCAAACTCGGTTATTGCTAGGCCTTGTTCCTTTAATCGTGATGTTTCTTGCCTAAATTGGAAAACATCCAACTCGGTGATAAAGATTTGTATCTTTCTTCCTTTTTTAAATACACCATCATACACGATTTGTTTGTCATCGGTCATATGAGCCTCAACGTCTGCCAGATGATAGCCATACTCGTCACGCATAATCCTGATTTCATCAAGGAACTCTTGCTTTGAGAGCCCTGTTCTTATTAACTGCTTTTTCGCAGATTTTCGCCAAATACCGGTAAACATATCCTTGCCATCTTTCATTCCTCTGCGACAACGATCAAGCGGTTGAGTTCTTGTTGTATAGAAATTTTTCCGAAGTCCCAAGTCGTTAAGTAGATTACTAGCTAATCGCTCTAATTCGGCCTGTTTAAAGGGAGCCATCATAACTATTCCAGTGGTGTCGCTAGGAAAGAAATGGATATAGGCTCGGCTACCTGTATTGGTTCCACCGTGGTATACACGAAGGGTGTCATTAATACCTCTGCGCTTAACTCCTAATCCATATCCGCGAACGGCTTTTGCATTGCTTATGTGCATGTTTCGCTCATCCCAAAGAGCTTCATGATCATTCAATAATTCTCCACGGCTTAGCGCACGGGTATAGGTTGCCAGATCGCAAATAGTTGATTCCCATCCACCGGCGGGGAGGACATCGTCATGATCTGCTAGGGCCACACTGTTCAGGATGCCGTCTTCACCATATTGGTACCCATATCGGTTGGCAACATTACGGGCGATGCTGAAACTTTTTAGTCCCAGACGATTTTTTATATACTTAATTACCCAATCATCATACCCGTAACTAATTTTGGAATCGATCATTGCGCCTGCAAGATTAAAGCCGTATGATGAGTAGAGGTAATCTTTGCCGGGATGAAAGTCTAGAATAGATTTATTAAATTGTTCTACAGAACTTTTTGCATTCCATCCGCCATTTATTCTTGGGGAGTAACTTCCGCCATGAACAAACTTAAATGTAATGTCACCATATTGGGTTGTGGTCGAATTGTCTCTTCCAAAGCCGTAGTGTTGAATTCCGCTGGTATTGTTCAGTAAGTTGCGTAAGCTGATCTTTTTATAGCGATCTTCAATATATTTAATACCATTTTCAGCTTTTATGTTGCCCTGTTCTTGAGGCCAATTTGAAACGACATCAGAGGCTTTTTCATCAAGACTAATTCTACCATCCTCTATCATCTGCAAAGCCGCAACACCTGTAACTGACTTCGATACAGAAGCCCATTGCAATTGGGTATTGAGTGTCAATTTTTTATCAAAACGCATTTTCCCGTAGGCTTGCATATGGATTATGGAATCACCCTTAAAGATGGCGACCAATACACCAGGAATGTTTTGATTTCGCATATCCAATTTAATGGTAGCATCCGCTATGGGGTGGATCACCGTTTCACATGGGAAGGGATTTTTGTCTTTCTCGTCGCCAGGTAGGCCTCCACTATTGCCACCATTTCCGTTCGCTCCGTTTCCATTAGCCCCATTTCCTCCTGAGCCGCTATTTCCGTCATTTCCTCCAGAACCATTATTTCCTCCATCACCTGCAGACCCGTCGTTTCCGGTATTTCCACTAGAACCTCCATTGCCACCATTTCCATTATTACCATTAGATCCTCCAGAACTACCATTACTGCCAGACCCACCAGAACTACCCACTTCAATATCTGATTGAATGATTCTTTGCGAATAATCGTCTGGAGGGGTTGCGATGGAATTACGTGATTTGTAATACTTTCCATTAATAGTTGTTACAGGATTGATCATTGAAGGACCATTTCCTTTGATAGGCTGATAGGCTTCAATATCATTTTCAGGAACATATATTTGAGTAATGGTCTCGCTATAGCCTTTTACAAAATACCGAATAAAAAATCCTTCTGGATGTTTTGTCCATCTTCCCAAATCGTACCCGTTCAGTACTGGTTCAACACCGGTTCTCATGGCAATTTCTTCGTATTGACTGTAATCGTGTATGCCCGCGTAGTACTTTTGTCGGAGATTGTTTTCAGCATTCAGAATGCTCCTCAAGGTCTCATTTTTTCTGGCAACGGATTCGATCTTATTGGTCGCGTATTCTTCTAAAGCGCCCTTACTCAATCTGGCAATTTGATTTGTAGTAAGCAATTTTAAGGCGGTTATTTTGATGGGGCCTTTCATTTTTTGAAAATCAGTTTTAGCGATAATCGCCCATAGAAGCAGTTGTGCATCTCGTTGTGAAACTTCAGGATTGGTTTGAAACCCTTCTATAATTGCTGCGACAATATCTGCTTTGGGGCCCTTCAGTTTAGCGTAGAATCGGCCGTTTCCTTTTCTGGGCGTATAAGTGCCAGCTTTAATGCAGAAAGATTGAAAACGTCCTTCATAAAACCCTGGGCTTAAAAAAAATCCTTTTTCCCAGTCGTACGGTTGATCATGTATGTTTTTATACACCACATCATTTCCAAAATCATTTGAAAGATATTTTGTATTGTTTACATCATTAAAATTAGTCGTGACGGGATCACGACTCAATTTATCTAACGAAATCGAATTGGTAACCGTACCAGCAACCTTTTTTATCTTCTTTAAAATTTGTGCATTAAGACCAACCTGAAATATTAGAAAGAAGAGTATCGATAGATGGATTTTTTGTTTCATAGGGTTGTGTCTCATTGTGTTACATGCATCTCGAAAGTAACAATTGCATCTCCATTAAAATTGAAGTTTCTACGAATTGATTGGATTAATGTATGAATGGTTTATAACTGTGTATTTAATTACATTTCAATGGGAATGACAATCTTTGAGCATGTATACAAAAAATCAATACATCTATCCCAAAATGCTAACCATTTAGCCAACAATCAACTAAGTTTCGATTCTAGTACTTATATTTATGAATTATTATATGCAGAACTAACCATGTTAAATGCCATTATTGTTGACGACGAATCTAAGGCGACCAAAATATTAAGTTGGGAAATCGAGAAATTTTGTCCTGAGATCAATATTATAGATACATTTACGAACCCTACTGAAGCCATATCTGGTATCAATTACTTAAAACCCGACTGTGTTTTTTTAGATATTGAAATGCCAGAAATGGACGGTTTTCAACTTTTACAAGAATTAAAGTTTCGGGAATTTCACTTGATAATCTCTACTGCATATGATAGCTATGCCATTAAAGCGTTCAAGGAAAATGCAATCGACTATTTACTGAAACCGATTGATTCTGATGACCTTAAGCGGGCAATACGAAAAGTAGTGCAATTAAAAAAGGAACGAAGTTTGGGTTCCCAATTGAACCAATTCTTAAAGTCCATTCCAACATCAAGGCCCAAAAAAATTCAGATTCCATTGGCTGGACGTACTGTTTATGTGGAACAAGATGAAGTTGTGTATTGTAAATCCGATGGCAACTACACAGAAATTTACTTAAAGGATGGAACCAAACATGTGATTACCATGAACTTAAAAGAAGTAGATGCCGAGCTCATGAAAGAGGTTTTTTTTAGAACACACAATTCGTATCTCGTTCAATTGCATCACGTAAAGGAATATGTAAGAACTGATGGTCATCATCTTATTATGGATACTGGTCAGACCATACCCGTTTCACGATCAAAAAAGCAAGAATTGCTCCGCGCCTTAGAACAACTTTTATAACTTTACAATAGACCAATTGCAGTACATATTTGAGAACCCCCATCCAAGTGGGATATCTACCTTTATTATGGGTGGGTTGCTGGTATTGACCGTCTATCACTTTTTACTGTTTTTTCAAAATAGTGATAAAAGCTATTTGTTCTATAGCCTGTACACGTTTTTACTCTTTGTTCGCCAAAGTTTATTCCCTGATAATATGTTTCTTCAACAATGGGAACCATTGGCCACTATACTGGATGATCTACGCTATTTTTCTTCAAATATTGAATGGGCATATAACACTATTTATTTTGTATTCGCATTCACTTTTGTAAACTTAAAGTCTTACGCTCCAAAATGGTATCAATTTGTCTTCTGGGGGGTGGCATTATTGTTCGCTCTTAATATGGCCACTGAACTGATTCATATCATCAATGGAAATACAAGGTTTGCAGTCGAAGTGCACTTATTTATGTCCGGGATTTTAACCGTTTTTGCGGCAATTTGTTACATTCCCTTGCTCAAGGCTCCGAGTAATTTGAAATATTATATCGTATTCGGTTCTGCCGCTTTTCTAATTTTTTCATTACTCGCCCTTTTACAATCGCTCACACATTTTATTGATCCAATGTTCGGTAATGAAATGTATGTTTCAATTTTCTATATCGGGTTGATCTTTGAGAATATGTTGTTCTCACTTGGATTGGGCCATAAACAACGGTTAATCTTGAACGAAAAACAAAAGGGGGATAAGGAGCTCATACAACAACTCCAGGAAAACGAAAAACTTCGTGATGTTATCCAACAACGTTTAGAAGAGGATGTGAAAAACCTGAATAGAACCGTTGAACTGGAACGAATGCTCGCCAAGCAAACTACCTTGGAAAAAGAACTGGCCGAGATGAAGCTCGCCTCTCTGCGAAGCCAGATGAATCCGCACTTTATATTTAATGCCCTTAATTCCATTAAATGTTTTATGATCGATGATGAACAAGAGAAAGCAGTCTATTATTTGAATAAATTCAGCAAACTTGTTCGACTCATATTGTCTTCTTCTATGGAAAAGCATATTTCATTGAAAGAAGAGCTCGAAATCGCAGAACACTATGTGCAGATCGAAAGAATTCGCTTTAATGATAGTTTTAATTTTGAATTGAAGGTTGACGCTGGTGTACCCCTAAATACCATTAAAGTACCCGCATTAATTCTACAGCCCTTTTTGGAAAATGCCATATGGCACGGATTATCTCCCAAGACAGGACATAAGGAATTGAAAATCATTGTGGGTTTAATGGATGACATTCTTAAAATTACCATTACCGACAACGGAATTGGAAGGGAGAAGTCCTTGGAAATTCGTAGTCGGAAATTGCTCAATCGTAAGTCATACGGACTCAAACTAACAGAAGAACGACTTCAGATTTTTGATCCTGGAAATACGTCGGGATCTGAATTTGAATTTTTTGATTTAAAAAACGCTGACGGCGAGGCCATTGGCACCAAAGTGGTGGTTCGTTTAGCCATCAATTCGAATTCTTCAGCAGCTGTAGAATAATTTGAGTAGAATTATTCCTATCTTTCCTAATCAATTAAGAAAATAAATTATTTATGAAAACAAAAACTACCCTAAGCACATTTGCTATTTTTCTACTTGTGCTTTGTAATTTAACCACACTTTATGCGCAAGAACGCATCTTGGCAATACAAGAACCCTTTGTGATCATGATGGATCCGGCAGATGGTTCTATTTTAGATCCACAATTCATCGATCTGACCCCACAAACTACAGCGACTCCCAAAGGAATTATTCAAGTGAATAGTGAATTATGGGTGTCAGACCAATTGAGTGATGAAATTTACCGCTATGACATAGACGGTAATTTTATTAGTGCTATTTCTGGAGGATTAGACAATATCAGAGGAATGGCGTATGTGAATAACTCAGAAATTTGGGTAACCAATGCTGGTAGCAATAATGGTGCACCAGGAGAAGCCATTGTTCGATTCGATACGAGTGGAAATAATTTGGGCTTTTACAGCACCAACGGTTCTCCGTTTGACGTTATCGATATGGGAACTGAAGTATATATTTCCTATATCGGTCCGGAGACACGAATAGAGCGTAGAGATTATGACGGAACAGTTTTAGGAGATTTGGTAGGTACGGGAGTGGTAACATTCATGCAGCAGATGGAATTTAACAACACCAATCAATCGGTGTATACCGCGGTTTTTAGCAATAGCGCTTCAAATGACTCGGGACTGTATGAATTCTCAATTACCGACGGTTCAATATTGGAGTATTATGACCTAGGTTCGTTGCGTGGCGTAGCACAATTGGACGATGGTAACGTACTTTATACTACAGGTAACAATTTGAATTTATTGAACACAGGAACGGGAACGAGTTCATTGGTTTCTGCGGGTGGTTCGTCTCAATATTTGGCACGGGTCAATTTGGCACCATGTACCACACCCGCTACACCTACAGGTGCTGCGGTTCAGACGTTTGATGAAGGAGCCACTGTTGCCGACTTGGTAGCTGACCCAACTTCAGTGACCTGGTTTGATACGGAAGATGATGCGTTGAACAATAATAACCCGTTAGATCCAACAACCTTACTGGTAGATGGTGAAGACTATTTTGCCGTGTCTATTGATGGAGCCTGTATCAGTGCTGCTCTGGAAGTTACGGTGGTCGTGAATTGTATTCCAGCAGCTACACCTACAGGAGATGCGGTACAAGATTTACCAGAAGGTTCAACCGTAGCCGATATCGTAGTTACACCAACTACCGTAACCTGGTATGAAACCGAAGCTGATGCATTGGCGAATACCAATCCGCTAGATCCAACAACACCGGTTGTGAATGGTGAAGATTATTTTGCGGTGAACGGCGTAGGTGATTGTCCGAGTGAGATTTTTGAAGTACTCATAAACATTATATTGGGTGTTGATGAGAATCAAGCTTTAGCGGTAAGCGTTTATCCGAATCCGGTGACCAACCTTCTGCACGTTTCAAATGCAACGACCATCGAACGAATTGAGATCCATTCAGTACTGGGTCAGTTAGTGTATGAGACGCCAGTGAACAGCACGAACTCAGCTGTAGATATGTCACAACTTTCTAACGGAATGTATCTAGTAACCGTTCATTCGGAAGGTAAAAGAGCCACAGTAAAAGTTATAAAGGAATAGCTTAAAATAGCGATTTCAAGATCAATTTGATACCTTGAAATAAGGTGTAAATTGTAGCAGCCATCCCAAGTATTGCCAAAGGTAAAAGGTAATACATTGGGATGGTTTCTTTATTTAAGAAGGTAAAGGTAAAGGCGTAGGTGGTAAGTACCAATAGCGGTAACGCAATTGCCAATCGCTTCAATCCCTTCACAAGTAATTTCTTGTTTGTATGTCCGCGCTGATTATCCTCCATTTTTGAATGCTTTGATCGCAGCTCTTACACTGCCGTGTTTTTCTAACAATGTGGCGGCTTCGGTTGCATTTATATTTAATTTCTCGACAATCATTCGAGTGCCTCGTTCCACCAACTTATTATTGCTCAGCTGCATGTCTACCATCTTGTTGCCCTGAACTCTTCCCAATTGTATCATTGCCGTTGTTGAAATCATATTCAACACCAATTTTTGCGCGGTACCGGCTTTCATTCTGGAGCTTCCTGTCACAAATTCTGGCCCTACAATGACAACTACAGGGTAGGTTGCAGTTTTGTGCAGCGGACTCTCAGCGTTACAGGTGATACATCCGGTCGCGATGTTATTTGAATTACATTGCTCGAGTGCTCCAATTACGTATGGTGTGGTCCCTGAAGCGGCAATACCGATGACTACATCTTCTTCCGATATCTGATGCTCCTGAAGATCTTTCCAGCCTTGTGCGTGTGAATCTTCGGCAAACTCAACGGCTTTTCGAATGGCTGCGTCTCCACCGGCCATGATCCCGACCACAAGACCGTGTGCTACTCCGAAAGTTGGCGGACATTCACTCGCGTCTACGATTCCCAACCTTCCACTGGTTCCGGCACCGATGTAGAACAGTCTACCCCCAGCTTTCAATTTCTCTGAAACGATTCGTGTTAACGTTTCAATTTGTGGCAAAGCCTTTTCAACTGCGATCGGTACTGTTTTATCTTCTGCATTGATATTCGAAAGAATTTCAGCAACGCTCATGTTTTCAAGATGGTCGTAATTCGAATCTGCTTCGGTGGTCTTTGTAAAACTCATGTCGCAAAGATAGGATTTATTGAACGGTGTAAGATAGTGTTGAGATTTCTGAAACCCTAAAATAGCCCAACGGAAAATTTTCGGGATTCGTCACATTTATAATATTACCCCTTACCGTAGCGGGTTGTGTTTCAAAAGGGCCTCCGCTATCGTCAGAGCCCTGCTGCAGCAGTATAAACATAAAATTATAAAATTGTTCATCTACCCCACTGAGTACAAAATTCACTTCATCATTGGGCGCCAAATCTTCAACACTATAAAAACCAAAGATGGGGTTTCCGTCAAAGAATTCATCGTTAAAGGTGTCATATACATTGCCGCGATCTGAAAGTCCTTCAAAGAAATAGAAATTACGAATTCCGCCAGGGTCGGTAAAAAATGCTTTCAATTCAATATCATCTCCACTGAACCCACCATCATCCCTTTGTTCAACAAATTCGAGGGGAGGCACTTTTTCTAGCGCTTCAGTAGCCGTGTACGT
>JAWWCH010000037.1:0-9632 GCA_033720575.1 Marinirhabdus sp. | reverse complement strand
TAATCGTGGGGTCGTTGTTGGCCGGTTTTGCGAGTGGTTTAAAACCGCTGATCAAGGCGAATGAAAAGTTCGAAAAACAACAGAACATTCTATATGCAATGAATGTGAACGATAATGAAGGTGAAGGCGATGTGGTTTTCATTCCAACCGATAGAGTGGAGGAAGAATTCAATAAATACATCACCAAGCAATTGGTAATTCAAGGTGACGAGGTTACGGAAGATGAAAATGCGTATTTGATCGACTTGAAAAAGGAAGAGACCAAAGCCAAAGATCCATCTTATGAGCGAAGATTACCGCTTTTTGTAGGAGAGAAGGACGGAAAAGAAGTATATGTAATTCCCGTGCGTGGAAAAGGACTTTGGGATGCGATTTGGGGCTTCGTAGCCGTTGATAAATCGATGACTATTCAGGGAGTTTACTTTGACCATAAAGGTGAAACGCCAGGATTGGGTGCCGAAATCAAACAACGCTATTTCATGGATGATTTTACAGGTGAAAGCTTCCTTAATGGAAATGCGTTTGAAGGAATTGCAGTGGCCAAAGGAAATAACGATCCGTTGAACCAAGACACTTCAGATAACGAAGTAGATGCACTTGCCGGTGCTACCATTACCGGTGACGGCGTTTCAGCCATGTTGCGAAAAGATGTAAAAATGTACGTACCGTACTTTAAAAATTTAAATCAATAAGAAGATGGGAATCCTTTCAAAAAAAGATAGAAAACTAATCTTAGACCCATTAGCTGATGATAACCCGATTACCATTCAGGTATTGGGGATTTGTTCAGCATTGGCAATTACAGCACAACTGAAGCCATCTATTGTTATGGCTGTTTCAGTATTGTTCGTAATGGGAGTAGGTAACGTAGTGATTTCTTTGATGCGAAATATCATTCCATCGAAGATTCGAATTATCGTGCAGCTTATCGTTGTGGCTACCCTGGTAATTATCGTTGACCAAGTTTTAAAGGCCTTTGCTTATGAACTCAGTAAAGAGCTTTCCGTATTTATTGGATTGATCATTACCAACTGTATCATCATGGGACGTTTTGAAGCCTTCGCTTTAGGAAACGGGGTTTGGAGATCTTTCTTGGATGGAATTGGAAATGCAGCTGGTTACGGTGTGATCTTGATCATCGTAGGATTCTTCCGTGAGTTATTAGGTAGTGGAACCCTATTCGGATTCAAAGTATTGGGCGATCCTGTGGCAAAGACAGGATTGTACGCTATTGGCTATGAAAATAACGGATTTATGGTGCTACCTCCAATGGCCCTTATTGTGGTAGGTATCATCATTTGGGTTCAACGTAGCAAAAACAAAGCATTAATAGAAGAGAATTAAACAGTAGGTGTGGATGAACCTTGGTTGATCACAGTAACTGAACACAAAATAATATGGAACATTTAGAATTATTTTTCAAATCGATCTTCGTAGATAACATGGTGTTTGCGTACTTCTTGGGTATGTGTTCGTATCTCGCTGTATCTAAAAAAGTGAGCACTGCGGTAGGTCTAGGAGCTGCTGTAATCTTCGTTTTAACGGTAACCGTTCCACTTAACTGGTTATTGGACCAATATATTCTTCAAGAAGGAGCATTAACATGGTTAGGACCTGAGTTTGCAGAATATGACTTGAGCTTTCTTTCTTTTATTCTATTCATTGCTACCATTGCAACCATGGTGCAATTAGTTGAAATCATTGTAGAGAAATTTTCACCTTCATTGTATAATTCACTTGGTATCTTCTTACCGCTCATTGCGGTGAACTGTGCCATTCTAGGTGGGTCTTTATTCATGCAATCTAGAGATATAGCGTCATTCGATTTGGCATTGAACTACGGATTCAGTTCGGGTATCGGATGGTTCTTGGCCATTGTTGCCATAGCCGCCATCCGTGAAAAAATTAGATATAGTAATGTGCCAGCGCCTCTACGTGGTCTGGGAATTACCTTTATCATTACTGGGTTGATGGCCATTGGTTTTATGAGTTTCGGTGGAATGCTAACCGGAGGTGATGAAGAAACACCTTCACTCGATGAGCAACCGGCCAATATTGGTATTGAAACCCAAAACGACGCATTGAAAGAGAATAATAAAGAAACGGCTCAATTAGAAGTTTCAGAATTAACACAGCAATAGTATGTTTTTAGCAGCAAGTACAATTGGAGTTGTAGCAGCCACAGTAGTTGCCTTTTTGGTACTCACACTTTTATTGGTGGCACTCTTGTTATTTACAAAGCAAAAATTATCTCCCTCGGGGCCAGTGACCATCACGATCAATGATGAGAAGAAAATAGAGGTTGAAAGTGGGGGGACCTTATTATCAACACTAGGGAATAATAAAATATTCCTTCCTTCGGCCTGTGGTGGAGGTGGAACCTGTATCCAGTGCGAATGCCACGTTTTGGAAGGTGGAGGAGAGGCTTTGCCTACAGAAACACCGCACTTTAGCCGTAAAGAGCTAAAAGAGGGGGCGCGTCTTTCTTGTCAAGTAAAGGTGAAGCAGGATATGAACATCCATATTCCTGAAGAAGTTTTCGGAATCAAGAAATGGGACGCTACCGTTGTGCGTAACTATAACGTTGCCTCATTTATTAAAGAATTTGTGGTTGAAATCCCTGAGGATATGAACTACAAGGCTGGTGGGTATATCCAGATTGAAATTCCACCGTGCGAAGTAAAATACGAAGATATTGATATCACTGCACACCCTGAAGAGCACGACACACCAGATAAATTTCAGGCTGAGTGGGATAAGTTCGGACTTTGGCCGTTGGTCATGAAGAATACTGAAACGGTAGAAAGAGCCTACTCAATGGCTTCTTACCCTGCAGAAGGTCGAGAAATTATGTTGAACGTTCGAATTGCTACGCCGCCATGGGATAGAGCTAAAAACCAATGGATGCAGGTTAATCCGGGTATTGCGTCTTCTTATATTTTCAATTTGAAAGAAGGAGACAAATGTGTGATTTCAGGACCTTATGGTGAGTTCTTTATCAACCATTCTGAATCTGAGATGTTGTACGTTGGTGGTGGGGCCGGAATGGCACCGATGCGTTCACATTTGTACCACTTGTTCAAGACTTTAAAAACGGGCCGTAAAGTGACCTATTGGTACGGAGGTCGTTCGAAGCGTGAATTGTTCTATCTCGATCATTTCCAACAATTGATGGACGAGTTCCCGAACTTTAAATTTTACCTAGCATTATCTGAACCGTTGGAAGAAGATAATTGGAAGGTTAAAAAAGATATCAATGACGAAGAGGGAGATGGTTTTGTTGGATTCATCCACCAAGTGGTAATAGACAACTATTTGAATCATCATGAAGCTCCAGAAGACATCGAATTGTACTTCTGTGGTCCTCCACTAATGAACCAAGCTGTTCAAAAAATGGGCGAAGATTTTGGAATTCCGGATGAACATATCAGATTTGATGATTTTGGAGGCTAGTCCTCAACCTATTTAACAATTAAAAAAAACCAGTTAGTTTCTAACTGGTTTTTTTAGTTTAATCAACTCAGGGTGAAGTGCAATTATATTTATAGCTGAATGCATTTGACTTTAAATTGTACATAGAATACCGCCTACTTTTCTTCAGTTTTTATTGATTGGGTGCTGTATATCGTTGAAATAGTTCCTTTTAGCGTTATTATTTTTGAAAATTTAATGTTGCTTTTTTCGATTATAAGTATATTTTTGTTGAGATTTAACAAATATTTAATAATTCATCGTAGCGTTGCTGACCCCGAAGCTACTGTGATTATAACAACATACTTATGTATTTCAAGAACATCCTTCATCTGGCAATTGTATTATTTTCCATTACAGCGTTTGCGCAGACCTATGGGCAAAAACCTAAAAAGCTTAATACTACTGCCAAAACGGTTACTTATAACAAAGTTACCGCAATTGGGCCCATTGATTATGATTCACCATCTGGAAATGGCATTAATAGCGATAAGCTAAAACAACTTCAAGCAAAGTTTGAGTTGCGCAATAAGGCTCGAAAGGAAGAAGCTTTGGCCTATGCTTTCATTCATAACATACCAGTCAAGAAATCATTGCCAGACGGTGGATTTTCTGAATTGCAGTTCATTTCTGAAGAAGGAATACCAATTTATTATAGAACGTACAATTCGGCTGCAGCTGAATCTACTAGAGCAGACTGGTTGAATACAGGGGGTGGACTTGGTTTAGACTTAAACGGAGACAATCTTGTTGGTCATGTGTGGGATGGTGGACATGCCAGAGTGAGTCATCAAGATTATGATGGACCTGGGGGTACAAACCGCGTAACGCTTATGGACTTAGCTTCTGAAGGTGGTACTCAGCTGAATTTTCATGCTGCCCACGTAACAGGAACGGTAATGGCCACTGGAATAGGAAATTTTGGAGCTCCTTTTGGAACGTCTAAAGGAATGGCTTGGCAGAGTGATTCTCGTGGTTATATGTGGAACAACGATGTGGCAGAAGCCACGGGACAAGTCAATGATGGTACTGGTGGAGGAACCTTCAATTTTGGATATGATATGCTTTTGTCAAACCATTCATATGGTTATATCGCAAATTCAATTCCCGATGCATGGTTTGGGCAATATGGTTTTGACGCCGTAGATTGGGATGACCTAATGTACTCGGCACCGTATTACTTAATGGTAGTGGCCGCTGGTAACGACGGAAATGACAATAGTTCTAACGGAAATCCATTAAGCGGAAATATAGCGTTTGATAAATTAAGCGGTCATGCAACAGCTAAAAATAATTTGGTCGTTGCCAATGCAAATGATGCGGTCATTAATCCGGATGGGAGTTTGAGTTCTGTGGTTATTAATTCCGGAAGTAGTGAAGGTCCTACAGACGATTTTAGAATCAAACCCGATATAACCGGTAACGGAACTTCTCTCGCTTCTACAGGTGAAGGTGCTGATGATGAATATATTGTATTGACGGGAACGTCAATGGCGTCGCCCAATGTTATGGGGTCTTTGTTGTTACTGCAAGAACATTATGAAAATCTGCATAGTACTCCTATGAAGGCTTCAACTTTAAAAGGAATAGCATTACACACTGCAGACGACTCTGGTCTAACGGGTCCGGATGCAGTGTATGGTTGGGGACTGTTAAATTCAAAAAAGGCAGCAGAAACAATCACTACAGCGAATGCAGATGGCGATGCGGAAGTCATGGAACTGTCCTTAAATTCAGGCGCTACTTATACGGTTAACGTATTGGCAAATGGTACGGAACCTTTAATGGCTTCTATTTCTTGGACAGATCCAGCAGGAGCCGTAAATACAGGAACCAATAGTACAACTCCGGCACTTAGAAACGACCTTGATATAACTTTGGACAATGGAACTACCTACTACCCTTGGCGTTTGACGGGGGTTAATTCTAATAGTCAAACGGCTAGAAACAATGTGGATCCATTTGAACGTGTAGATGTTGCTGCGGCATCTGGAGTGTATACGTTGACGGTTACTCACGACGATATGTTCTCGGCTAACCAAGACTTTGCCTTAGTGATCACAGGTGGTAGAATCGTGGCCGGAAGTCCGCAAATAGCGTTTGGTTCAACATCAGGCTCGGGTGTTGAAAATTCAGAATGTGGGTTTACTGATATAGATGTCCCTGTCGTAATCACTGCAGCCGCATCTGAAGATGCAGATGTCACATTTACAATAAATGGTTCAGGTACTGCAATTAATGGAATTGATTTCGATCTCATGACACCGTCAGTCACATTTCCTTCGGGAAGCACAACCAGTCAAACTATGACTTTGAGAATATATGAAGATGGGTTTGTTGAGGGAGATGAAACGATCATTGTAGATTTTATGGTAAATGCAAATGGTGGTGACGCCACAGCAAATCCAAGTCTAGATACCTATTCCTATACCATTACCAATGATGATACGGCCCCCTCGGCATCAGTATCATCAACTGTTTTCAATGCAGATTTTGAGGATACTACCGGCTGGACCGTAATCGATGAAGACGGAGATATGGAGAATTGGTCTATATTCAATCCAGTTACATACGGCACCCTTAGTGGTGATTGGGCAGGATCTATTGTAGACCAATCGGTTATAGGAGGGTCTGGTCTTCTAACTCCAGACAATTACATCTCAAGTCCAATAATTAGTATACCGTCTGGCAGTACTACGGCGACCCTGTCTTTCGTGATAGGTGACCTCGGAAGCCCTGAAAATTATACGGTCTATTTTTCTTCTAGTAAGACTTCCGCAGCCAATATTATGGCTGGGACCACATTAGAATCTAGGTCAGTTTCAACAGGTATTCAAACAGAGACTAGAACAATAGATATTTCTGGATTGGCAGGCCAAACGGGATATCTGTCTTTTAGGCACCATGCTCCTCTTGGAAATAGCATGTTGATGTTAGATACGATTCTTATCGAATCGGTGGTAGGTACAGATGTTCAAACAGCCGTAAATACTGGTGCACCTTATACCTCCAACATCAATGGTGTTGGGACACTTTACGCTACTGGAGCTACAGGTGATGCTATGGCGGCCATCACCAACAATCAAAATGATGATTATGGGTGTACTACCATAGCGGTTTCTAGAGCCGGTACCGGAGCCCAAGGATATAATGGAAGCACCGGAGTCAATCAAGTATTTGATAAACGTTTTACCATTACCCCAAGTTCGAGTATATCAGGTGGCGATACGGAAGTCACATTGTATATCGATGATTCCGAAATTGCTGGCTGGGAGTCGGCTACCGGAAACACTTCTGGATATACTTTATACATCGCTAGAGAAGTAGGTGGAGGGCTTGTTGACGTGGCTCCAGCCACTGTGGGTTCTTTCGGAATTCACACGACCCTTACCGCTTCAATGACGGGTCTCGATGGTGATTACTACATCGGATTGCAAGAAGCGTTCATAAACTGCGTAGGCGTGACCAAGATTTGGAATGGAAGCACATGGAGCCCTGCGGGTGCGCCAGGAAGCACAGATACCGTGATCATTGATGGTACCTATGATACTGGAACTGATGGAAACCTTGAAGCGTGTACCATTACCGTGAATGCAGGTGAAACATTAACTGTGAATGCACAAGATTACATAAGAGCTCAAGGTGATATTACTGTTGATGGTTCGCTAATTGTGGAACATCAAGGTAGTGTGGTTCAGGTAGACCCTTCGGCTTCAGTCATCAAGAATGGAATAATTAATGTAGAAATAACCACACCGGTACTGCAAACTTTAGATTTTATGGTGATGGGTAGCCCTATGGATGCAGAGACGCGAAATGGGGTTTTCAACAGTGCATTTTTAGTGTTGAACCACAGTCCAAATAACTTTAATCCTCATACGCATCCAAATATCCCACAAGGCGCGACTAACTTTAAAGACCTGGAAGGCGATTTTTGGTCAAGTTATTCCGGAAGTATCAATGTAGGTGAAGGCTATATTGTTCGACCGCAATCAGGATATACAGATCCCGCAAATACAACTTTTGACATGGCCTTTGAACAAGGTACATTGAACAACGGCACAGTCAATCGAACAAAGGTTTATAATTCCACAAATAGTCCTTCAGGTACTCCTAATATTTACGCAAACCCTTACCCAAGTGGTATTTCTTCAGATGCTTTCCTAACAGAGAATGGTCTGAATGCTTTATATTTCTGGGAACATTTAACACCGCCCAGTGTCATTGTACCGGGTGAGAGCATCATGTTCGATATGGATGATGTTTCCATCCGAAATCTAGGGGGTGGTGTGGCAGCCAATAACGACAACCCTGCAAATGTTCCCGATAATGTGATCTCAACCGCACAAGGTTTCGGGATTAAGGCCACATCGAATGGAAGTGTAACCTTTCTGAATAGCATGCGGGTTACCAGTGGTAATACGACCTTAAGAAACACTGCAGTAGAAGTTGACCGACTGTGGTTGCACATTGAAAGCAATACCTACGAACTCGCCAATAACCTGATGATCGGATTTAATCCCATTGCCACTAATGGTTGGGACAATGGGTACGATACTGATCGCCTTGCAAGTAGCGTAGGGTTGTACTCGCATCTTGAGACGGGTGATGCGCAAATGGCAATTCAAACCCGCGGAAGCTTTAACGCTTCAGATAAAGTTGAATTAGGGTTTGCATCGCTTATTGCTGAAGAAACGTTGTATACAATCAGTTTAACGAATTTCGAAGGTTCAAATTTAGTTGACAGGACAATCTATTTGTATGACAAACACACAGGTATACTTACCGATCTAACACAAACAGATTATGAGTTCAGATCTAATAAGGCTACCCATGATCGTAGATTTACGCTCGTATTTGAGCCTGACACCGTGCTTGGCACCCAGGATGTGTCACTCTCAAGCATTTCCGTATTTCCAAATCCGACGAATGGATATGTCAATATTGTCGCTGCAGATACCGTAATTGAGGGTGTGACTGTTTACGATGTGCTCGGTAGACAATTGGTTCAATTGAACACACAAAGCGAACCACGCATCGAATTAGATTTGTCAACCTACAAAGCCGCCCTCTATTTTATAGAAATTGAGACTCCGAATGGGAACGTAACAAAACGAATCTTGAAAGAGTAGTTACATCGGTCGAACTATGGATTAAAAGCGCTCCCTGATCGGGGCGCTTTTTTTATAGAGAAATAACAGAATGCCAAGCACCACTAAAACCCCTAAAGTTTCATTATTTTTGTATCACACATCAAAATAAGGAGAATGGCAGAGGAGTTGACAGCGCAAGAACTACATAACCTAGCGATGAATATTGTTGGCAAACAACTAGAGGCTGATGGCTTCGAATTTCTTGGCGTAAATTCTAAACTGAAAAAGGATCCCCAATTCGTTGCCTTGCGCGACAAAACGTTGCATTTCGTAATTGTAAGAGCCATTCGATATCCTGCAGAGGCCGATACCTATGACCCCGTTTTTATGCAAACCATGAAGTCACACGCCGATAAGTTTGAAGCGCGTACGTTTTATGCAGGCGTCGGACTAGGCCATGGAACCGATTACGCCAAACCTGTGATTAAGAATGAAGACTATACCATGGTGTACAACGGACTTCAAGAAATAAACTAATATGAGATACATCGCACTATTTGTTTTTGCATTCGTTTTGTTTTCTTGCGAAGACAGACCGCCAGAACCTCAAATTTTACAAGGTGAGGCGTTTGGAACTACCTACGCTGTTACTTTTTATGCGTACGATGATTTCGAAGCAAAGAAAGGACTTGATTCTGTTTTTCAAATCATTAATAAATCGGTAAGTACCTATATGCCGCAAAGCGACATTTCCAGAATAAATCAAGGCGATTCCTCTGTGGTAACCGATCGTATCTTTAAAGAGGTGTTCCAAATCTCCCAAGACGTTTTTAAACAGTCTAACGGTCACTTTGATCCTACAGTGGGCATCTTACGAAATGCCTATGGTTTTGGTGATGCAGACCCCGTTATGGAGATGGACAGTATTGTTTTGGATTCGCTTAAACGATATGTAGGCTTTGATAAAGTTAGATTGAACGAAGACGGAACGGTACACAAAATGTATCCAGAAATCTATCTCGATTTCAATGCGGTAGCCAAAGGTTATGGTATTGATAGAGTAGGGGC
>JAWWCH010000036.1:0-9894 GCA_033720575.1 Marinirhabdus sp. | reverse complement strand
GGAGCGTTGTAGGGAACACCGAGCTCGTGTGAGGTACTCCCCGTGTTTTCAACGCGGAGCGTTGTAGGGAACACCGAGCTCGTGTGAGGTACTCCCCGTGTTTTCAACACGGAGCGTTGTAGGGAACACCGAGCTTCTGTCGTACTCCCTCTGTTTTCAATACGGAGCGTTGTGCAGAGAATGAGCTGATGGTTCGTAGGGTCACATATAAATGCAACTGCAACCTAATAGGGGATATTATTTTCTACAATATGCTTTAAATTAAATAATTAGGCTTTTTGGTATGGAAATTGAACCTATACGTTAAAAATGGGCTTCTGCTAAAATTTTTGTAACAATTTAACGTTTGCAAATCAGGACGAGTTTCCTTTTAACATACATTTGTCCGATTTTAGCATAGAGCTTTAGTTATCAACATTTTAAAACCGTATTATTCCTCAATGAGATACACAATCCAGATTTGTACACTTTTTTTCACAATCCTTTGCACCTTAGGCATGAAGGCACAGTCTTTACCACTCCCTGCAAATGGTGATATTGACCCCATCGGCGCATTATACTGTAGTGATTTACAGGTTGAGCTAGAAAATGAAATTTATAGGAACAAAACATGGAAGCGCTTAGTCGACCAGAAAAAAATGTCGATTGGTATTGTTGATCTTTCCAATGTAGATGATATACAGTATGCTGGTCTAAACGATAATCACATGATGTATGCTGCCAGTCTTCCGAAGATTGCAGTATTATTAGCGGCCATGGATGCTATAGATAAAGGTCAGTTGGCCAATTCTAGAAGCGTTCAGCAGGACATGAGATTGATGATTAGCAAATCGAATAACCAAGCTACCACACGCATGATCGATCGGGTGGGATATGAGAAAATTGAAGAAGTACTGCGACGCCCGCAACATAAATTATATGATGAAGAAGTGGGTGGCGGACTGTGGGTTGGAAAACGATACGCTGCAGGTGGAAGAAGGTATCCAGATCCGCTGAAAGGTTTGAGCCATGCCGCAACAACACGACAAGTATGTAGTTTCTACTATCAATTGGCCATGGGTAATCTTGTGAATGAATTGCGATCTACCCAGATGCTGAAAATTATGGAAAAACCAGAACTTCACCACAAGTTTGTAAATACACTAGAGCGTGTGGCACCAAAAGCGCGATTATATAGAAAATCTGGGTCTTGGAAAAACTACCATTCCGATTCCGTATTGGTTTGGGGGCCGGATCGAAAATATATTTTGGTCGCTTTGATCGATGATGCCTACGGTGAGCAAATTATTAGAGATTTAGTACTTCCTTTGGAAAAAGTCATGAAAAATTCACGAACTTTATAGGAGACTAAATATGTAGCAACACATGCTCAAGGCACTTTTTAAAAGAACTTTTGATATAAGAGATGGGGAAATCCGCATCTCTTTTTTTATGCAGTTATATATCTTTCTGTTGATCACGGTTTTGCTAATGGTGAAACCAACAGTAAACGCATTATTTCTGTCAAATTTAGGTGCCAGTCATTTGCCATATGGATACGTTTTGGTGGCTATAACCGCAATCATAGTGTCGTATTTCTACAATCGAGGGCTACAATCGTTATCACTTCGAAAAATCACAACGTTCACCTTAATTTTCTTTAGTGTTCTATTCATCCTCTTAAGTTTTTTGATGTACACCAATGCATTGAACGATGGCGTGTTGTATGTCTATTACTTGAGCGTATCTATATTCGCTGTGTTGGTCACCTCCCAATTTTGGATCATAGCCAACATGGTTTATAATGCCCGCGAGGCAAAGCGTTTATTCGGTTTCATAGGGGCTGGAGCCATTGCTGGAGGTATTTTCGGGGGTTATGTTACCACAATACTTGCCTCTAACTTCGGAAACCGTGTGGTAATTCTAGTAGCGGCTGTCCTTATTTTGTGCTGTATCCCCATATTACAGACAGTTTGGAAAATTCGAATCATGACCTTGGCCCGATATATCCGTAAACAACGTTCAGAACAAAACACAGCAAGTCATCAGCCACCGTATAAATTGATACTCGGGTCAAAGCATTTAAGCTACTTGGCCGCCATTGTTGGCGTGGGGGTAATCATGGCAAAGCTGGTCGATTTCCAATTCAGTGATTTTGCGCATAAAGCCATTCCAGATAGTGATGAGCTTGCTTCGTTTTTTGGGTTTTGGTTTTCTAGCTTTAATGTCATCGCACTGCTTATTCAACTTTTTTTAACCAATAGGTTGCTTGCTTGGCTAGGGGTAACTACCAATCTATTAATATTGCCTCTTGGTATAGCCGTGGGTTGTCTCCTATTTCTTACATTTCCTGAGCTATGGGTACTGATTATCATAAAAGGGATGGATGGAAGTTTCAAACAATCCATAAACAAGGCGGGCATAGAACTCTCTATTCTACCCATTCCCTATCATATAAAAAGTGAAGCCAAATCGTATATCGATGTGGTGGTAGATAGCATCGCTACGGGCTTAGCCGGACTCTTGCTCATTTTTGTAGTACGGAAGTTAGAACTCAACACCTCTTACATCACGGTAATCATTTTGTTTATTTTATTCATATGGTTGGTACTCATCTATAAACTCAGAGAAGCCTATTTTGAATCGTTTCGAAGTAATATTCAAGATTCACTGGAACACACCAAAAAAACAGAAAATAAAGGTCCACGAGAGAAAACCACCCAGTCTACCATTCGTATTTTGACCCATGGCTCAGAAGCTGAAATTTTAAAAATGCTGGATCGCTTGGAACATTTCAAATTGTATACCTTCCAACCGCATATCGTTAATTTATTGAAACATGATTCTTCCGAAGTTAAAGCTGCTGCAATTAGCCAACTTCGGAAGTACAAGAAAGGCACTGCTGTCCACGAAATCAAAGAATTGCTTAAGGTAAAAGATGACAAGGTGGTGTATGAAGCCATGGAATACTTACTGCATCATACGGCCATACAAGATGAACGTATTTTTAAGGCCTATCTAGACCACCCAACCGATTATATTTCGAATGCTGCCTTGTTGTGTTTGGCAAAGGAGGCCGCATCCAATAAAAAGTTGGCGGCCAAATACAGCTTAAGCGAACGACTGGAGCAAAAGATTAAAGAATTGTTTTCAGATGACAATGATCTGAGAAAAGCAGAGATTGCCGAAATTATGAGGGCCGTGGGCTACGCAAGAGAACCTAAGCTTTATTCCTTTATATCCGCCAATTTTAATAATCGTGATCCTTATCTGGTAAAACAGGCCATAAAGGCTGCAGGACTTACCTCACACGAACCTTTTATTGATCCGTTATTGAATTTTCTTGGCGATAAAACCTTCCGGAAAGCAGCAAGGAAGGCGCTTCGTTCTTATGGGATCACCATTGCGCAACATTTATTGGAAATGGAGAATCGACAGGGATTGCCACAAGACATCAAGCCGCATATTCCAAAGGTCATAGAATCGTTTAGAAGCAGAGACGCGGTGCGAATATTAATGCGATTGTTGAAGAGTAAAGATTTTGTCATTCGTACACAAGCTGCAGCGTCGCTACATTCCTTAAAAATAAAGTTCATTTCCATATCGGTTGATCAGCGGCAGCTTACCAAAATTCTCTTACGCGAAAGTGCATTTTATAATACCACCTTGTTGGCCATCGCAACCCTAAAAAACAGTTTGGCAGCATCTGATTTAGATGAAAATGCTACAGACCGTGAGACCGAGTTACTCATCGCTAGAGAACAATTGGTAGAAATCTTATTCATCCAATTGGACCAAGGCCTGTCTTGTATCTTCAATCTGTTAGGTCTGAAATACGATCAGACAGATATTGAAACCGCATACTACGGACTCAAAAGCGAGAACAAGGATGTGCAAATCAACGCCATTGAGTTTTTAGACAACTTGTTAAAATCAAAATTGAAGAGTGCCATTTTACCCTTGATTGAGCATCATGTCATGCATGAAGAGGACTTGAAGGAATCTTTCAAGACTGAGGCGCAATCGGAATCAAAAATCATGAAAAGTTTGTTGAAAAATCGCGGAGCTCGAATCAAATTAGCAGTGCTTTATGTCATGAGATATTCACAGGATCTTTCGTACGTACGAGTAGTCAAAGGACTCACCAAACATAAAAACCTGGAAGTGCAACGCTTTGCCATTCGGGTGTACAAAGAGATGAAACAAGCGTCTATTGCTTCGTGATCAGATTGTCTATTGCAGTGCCCAGATACATATGGGCACTTCCTGAATTTTTACTCAGCACATTGCTCATCAAACACACGATATACTTTTTCCCTCCAGGATGTTCTACTGTTATGACTGAATTCATATAATTGAACTTATTTCCAGCGTACTCGCCACAAGAACCCGGCAACGACTTGTCACAACTATAGAAACTACCAGATTTGAAATAGACCCGCGCACTATCCAAGGTGTTTGAACGGGCATATCGAATTCGTCGGTCTGTACTGTACATCAGGCGTTTCATTTCGAGGCTTGAAGCTGTGTCTATCACCTTTCCTTGTTCCAGTTGCACTAAGTATTTCATCAATCCTTTTGGTGTGCCTATGCTCCCTCCCATGCGGCCCACGTGCTTACCTGCTGCATTGGTAAACATACCACCAAGACGCCAATCGTCTTCGGTAATTCCGAGTTCTCGCAATGGTTCATTTACGACCGTATTTGCCAGATTTGTAAGTGAATCTCGAGGTGTTTCTTCAAAATATTTTTCAGAATCTTCTAATGATAATCGCGGATAATCTTTACCGTAAGCAGCCATTAACATGGCTTCTCGATACATTACACTTGCCGCCCCATTGTTGCTCACCGAAACCATATGGTCTAACCATTCAAACAAAGTGAATTTGTCGCTTGCCACCACCTGACGTTTTACCAATTTCTTTTCTATCGGGTCATAAATGGGTACCGTATGATGGTCTCCCGTTCCCCAGTATCGAGCATCAACAATCTTGTTACACAACAAGTGAATACGTGCCTCAAAGTCATCCGGATATATATTCGCCAGTTGGTAGAACACGGCGTTCAAAACAGCTAGTTTGCCAACACTTCCGGGTTGGTAGCCCACATTTTCTCGATGCGCCGCGTATTTCAAATTATTGGCATCGGTCATATCCAATACCGCTAAAGAATAATTTCCTCCAGGTGAAATGCGTTGTACCGCTTTGGCAAATTCAGGATCTTCTGTTAGAATTGAATCTACGGGAGTGTTGTAAATTGGTAATAAGTTTAACTTGATATCTTCAATGCTTCCAAAAGCACCATAGGGAATACGATTGTATTTTTCGCCTTTCTCCAAAGTGTGCTGAATGTCTAGCAATCGTTTAATCCGGCTGCGTTCGTACCCGTCAATTGGATAAAAACCAAAAGAGAGTAGTATTCCTCCAAAGAGGATAAATATTGCCGTGTTTTTTATATGTTTCATGGGTTTCGGTATTAGTCGTTCACAATTTTATCGGAAAGTGAAATTTCTTTGTTGTAATCAATTTTAGGGGCAATTGAAGCCAAATAAGAGGAGCTTTTTGCATTCTTGTTTTCTACAAACGGACGGATTTGGAACAACCATAAAGCATCGTTCTCAAACCCAAGTTCCACATCCCAAGCTCCTTTGTAATCTGTTTCTTGAGGCATCTTGGTGCGTACTTGCTTTGCAATACTTCTTAGGTCTGCAATATTCTTTGAATTCAAAATGGGGTGCTCAAAAGTAGTGCTGTTATTGCTGGTACCACCGCTTTTTGGTAGTCTTAGATATCCTGGTTCACGAGCCGGTGCCAACATAACATCGGTACTATCTGTAACCAACCTCGTTTCTGCACTTTGCCCGTCTACAGCGCCCCCAGCACCTCTGCTGAACGCCACGGTTAAATCTGAGTCGGTTCCACGATTTATGCCTTTAGTGATCATAACACCGCTATACTCCACATCAACACTTGGAATAATCAAAATGGAAGGATAAACATTTTCAGGATTCTCCAAGTATTTTTGACGCCATTTGAAACTGCGTTCTGTATATGGGGAAGCCCATACTTTTTTAATGCCTTCTAAAATCTTCTCCTTAGACAAAATATTGAATAACGTTAGGTTGAGGCCAGCCCCGGTAAATTCTTTTAGATCTTCCATATTAGTGTCGCTTCGCAAAAACACGGGAACCGTCCCCATCCCATTGCCGAATGCAGCCTGAAACTGAGCAACCAATTGCGCTTCAAATGCCGGCTCTAGGGGCATCGATTCTATGGCCTCCTTAAGAGTTGCCAAGCGGTTGAGCTGAAACGCTTCCACCTCGTTTTCGGCAATACCTTGCGATCGTTTTACATTGGCTTCCGCAAAGGTGTCAATTAAATAGGTCCAATAACTGCTCTCCTGACCGGGCATGGCCTGGTCCATATGCTGTCTAAAAATTCCAAATGGAATTACGATTCCTTCAACCACATGTTCTGGAAACATGTTTTTTAATTGACCGAGATTTGCAGCTTTAGGGCCGCAGAGTTTTCCAGAATCACTGGCGTCCACGTTTTTCATGTCTAAGACGTCACAAATATCCAATCTGATCTGAGCTACGGGCACTTCAATTTTTTCGGTATTCCGTTCTTTCTTGCTAAAGAGCGCTTTTTCTTCATCAGTCATGTCATCTGCCTCTTTCAAGATTACATTTCCTTTTGCCGAAACCGCATAAAACACTGGTTCTCCATTGTACTTGGTTAGGTTTTTAAGATTATCACTTGAAAGCGCCGCATTCGGAATTCCCAGATTTCGCGCCAATAATTGAACATGTGACACGAGATTGCCTTCAGATACTGTCAAGATTCCGGCAACAGGTTTTAAGTCACTCGGGGGTTTTTCAAAAATGTAAATGTGATTTGGGTTAATGGCTATATTTTCGGGAGATCCTTCAACCACAACCAATTCACCCATTGCGTACCCAGGATTTAATCCGCGAATACTGCTTTGGGAACGGAGTTCCATTACTTCATTTCGAAGTTCTGAGCGTTCTGCGATGATTGCACCCAAGGTACTAACACTTTCACCAAGTACGAGGGCCACGCTAGATCGAACCCGGTCATCAATAAATCCGTATGCCAACGGCTCAAATTCAGTGTATGTATTGACCACCTCTTCATAATGGGCTTTTACCATGGTAGCGCTCCATTCAACGATACCGCGGCTGGTTTGAAGAAACTCGTTCAGTTCGGCGATGGTCAGTTCAGTTTTACCTAAATGTACTTCCAACTGAGATTTTACTTTTTCCCACTCCCAGAGCTCGATAAGTCCAGTTCCTGCGGCAGCGAGACTCAAGTGTCTTATTTTTTCCATGAGTTCTAACAGGTCAACCGGTTGCCATTCTTGTGATTTTTTCAGAAGAATGTCTTCAATGCTGTTGGACAAGTCTAGTAAAAGCAAGCGATCATTTCCGCTTGTGTCATCTGTGATATTGGTTCGAATGACACACAAAATATCTGCCAATGCCGCAATTTGTAAAGCAGGGTCTGCCTGTTCATCGTAGGTTTCCAAAAACTGCAAAAGCCTTGTGCGCACTTCAGCCGATTTAGAAATGCGTTGTACCTGACTTTTTAAAGAAGTTGTATTGATAGGCGCATAGAAATCTTCCATGGTAGCAATAAGCTCAGACAAAAGTGCATTTGTAGCTTCAGAAATTTGACCTTGATGCTTTTTCTGAAATTCCTGAACCATCGCAATATCTTCTTTTGTCGGGTTGCCGTGTATTTTAATGCGGGCATCCATAAATTTGGAGTAATTGTCTGCGATCACCTTGGACTGGCTGCGCATGAGTTGTGAAAGATTGGTGTCTCCATCGTGGGGAATGTCCCGAAGGGATTGCCGCAGCAAATAATAGTGATTGGTGATTCTAGAATCGCGCGGTAGAAATTTTTGGTAGAACTCAACACCCCAATTTTGTTCATCTTCAACTTGAATAGCACCACGATAATATTGTGATTTTCGCTGAATCCAACCATCATCCACACTCTCGAGATATCGATTCATTTGGTATTGCTTCAATCTACTCTGGTTGTTGGCTTCGTCCCAGAACGCCGTGCGATCTGTGCTCGCTAAGATTTCACCAAAAAACAGGTGGTTTTTTTTTGCCAATTGCTTAACATCATCTCTATAATCGGCGTGTTGAACCGCTTTGTCTTTGTCTTCGGGACAAGGATCTCGTGCTTCCCTTACTTCTCCATCAGCACAAAACCAATGGATACTTTTGTACGGACCTCTGGGATTTTCTTTGTAGAAACTGATACGATCTTTTATGTAAGAATCTGATAATTCTTGGGCTGTGGCTTGAAGCGATAAACAGGCAATTACTATCCATACAATTGGATGAAACTTTGAAAACAGGATCTTAGACATGCGTGCTATTTTTGATGCAATTAAAGGTAAGTGTAAATGTTGTCAATATAAAATGGCCCATGCAAAATGTTGCAAAGGCCATCTTCAATCAAAAAGGTTATTCTTGCTATACTCGCTTTCCCGTTATTAATTTGTAAAGAATTACAATTACGGCAATTACGAGGAGGATATGGATTAAGTTACCAACCGCGGCTCCAAAGCCAATAAATCCAATTAGCCACCCTACTACAAGTATAACTACGATTAACCAAAGTAAATCTTTCATAAGAGTTTTTTTTAGTTGTTTTAGAATATAAATGTAGTGTTGAAACCACTGGGCTAGATGTACTTTAACACACTTTAACGTACTGACATACAAATAATTATAAGGTTTCCTTTTGAGTTATTTTTTGTATTGAAACCGTTAGCGTCTTTATGGAAATTGAAATATTTTATAGCGTTTGTCTGTGTGAAACGGGCAAAATTCTTCCATCATTTCTGCTTGGAGAGAAACAAATTTTTGTTGCTTTTTCGAAATTCGGATGGCGTTATACCATAGGTTTCTTTAAAAATCTTTGAGAAATAACTCTTACTTGAAAGTCCGAGTTTGTCTACGATTTCAGAAATGTTGAAGTCGGTATCATTGAGCAAGGTTTGCGCATGTATCATTCGTCTTCTATGAATGTAACCGTTCACAGTGGTTTGGTGCAATTGCTTAAACCCCGCTTGTAACTTGTTTACATTTAGCCCCACATCTTCTGCCAATTGATCTACCGACTCCAGATCTGATAGTCCAAAGTCAATAAGATTCGTCGCCTTTTTAATCATGGCAACTTCATGAGAACGAAGTATGTTGTTTCCGTTGTTCTCATAGGTATCATCGTGATATTGAACAATTTGATGCGTGAGGATATCATAAGCTTGGCCTTCCAAGAAAATACGACGGATAAAATCATTCTTTTTGAATTCTTCAATCTGTTGAAATAAATCGGCTATTTGTAGACTGTAATACCCATTATGATAAAATTCTTCCAGCGCAAGCTTATCAGAGAACAGCTTCTTCAGTTCGGGAGAAAGACTTTTTAGTTCGCAATTTACCTTGCTTTGAAACTCTGCGCGGTTCAGTTCCAAACTCCCAATCTGAATTTCAATGTTTGCGGCAAAGTGCAAGATATGGCCGTTGGTGCTTTTGCTTGCTACAATAGAACTTTGGTATTGTTCAATAGCGTTATAGGTGTCGCCATTTTGAAATCGATGATGTAGCACCCCTCTTAAGCAATATAAAAATTTTAAAGGATGCACTTCGTCTACCACAAAATGAAATTCGATATCCTGATTGAAGGTACATTGATAGATTAAAATTCCGAAGCCACCATCAAAATTGATCCCTTTAATATATCCCTTGCCCAATCGTTTTGGGATGTTGACATGGTATTCCCCACAATTTTCTTTGTATTTTACTTTGAAGGCTTCTGCAATATCTCTAATAACCTCATACAGAGGAAGAGACTGTACTTCTATAATTTCCAT
>JAWWCH010000035.1:0-9956 GCA_033720575.1 Marinirhabdus sp. | reverse complement strand
TTTAGTTTCACGCTTCACCCTCACCGGATTTCAATCTTTTCAAGCGTTGAGTGATGCACCTTGCACCCCCTATTCATTAAACAGAACTGGTATTTCGCTTGGAGAAGGGGCAGCGGCGACTTTCATAACCAAACGACAGCCCAAGACCAATGCGATTGAAGTACTGAGCGATGCTACCACAAACGATGCAAATCATATTTCAGGACCTTCAAGAACGGGCGAAGGCCTCTATCAAAGTGTTCAGAAAGCGCTCGAAGAGGCAAAACTACAGGCCTCAGATATTGACTTTATCTCGGCACACGGTACGGCAACTCTCTATAATGACGAGATGGAAGCTGTTGCTTTTCATCGAGCGCATTTGCAACAGGTTCCCTTGCACAGTTTAAAAGGTGTTTATGGTCACACACTCGGAGCTGCCGGTTTAATTGAGACCGTGCTCGGAATGGAAATGATGGTGCAGAATAAGGCATTGCCCACGGTAGGTTTTGGGGTACTGGGGGTGTCGAAATCACTTCATATTAATTCAAATCCCCAAGAAATGACGATTAACATCCTGTTGAAAACTGCATCAGGTTTTGGAGGTTGTAATACGGCAGTTGTATATAAAAAAGTATCTTAGCATAACAACCTAGTAACTCTATGATGATTCGTAAACCCTTAAAGGCGATTGATGCTTTAGAAGAAGCCCAGCGTATTGCGTTAGCACCTTTTGTTTTTCAAACTGCTGTTTCTTTGCGACAATTAGGGGTGTTCAATTATATATTTGAACACAGAGACGAAAATGGGGTTTCGCTTCAGGAGATTACAGATGCTTTAGGGATTCCTCAATATGGGCTGGGCGTTTTACTGGAAATGGCTGAAAGTGCCAATATGATTAAAAAGAATAGGGAGGAACGTTTTGAGCTCACCAAGACAGGCTATTTTTTAAATTATGATAAAACGGTGAACGTTAATTTGAATTTTGCAAATGACGTATGCTATAAAGGCCTTTTTTACCTGAAGGATGCCGTGGTAAACGAAAAACCGGAAGGACTCAAAGAATTTGGAGATTGGGAAACCATTTACGAAGGCTTATCAAAACTGAATCCAGAGGTCCAAAAATCATGGTTTGAGTTTGACCACCATTATTCAGATACTATTTTTGAAGAAGCTTTAGATAAAGTGTTTGCGTATCACCCAAAGCGAATTTTTGACATTGGGGGTAATACGGGTAGGTTCGCGTTACAGTGCTTGGCAAATTCAGACGACCTCCATATTACCATATATGATCTCCCGGGACAACTGCAAAAGGCATTACACAATATTCAACAAGCAGGGTTCGGAAGTAGGGTTTCTGGTCAAGAAATAGATTGGCTGGCGCCAGCGCCAAAAATTTCTAGTGGTGCCGATATTATATGGATGAGTCAGTTTTTGGATTGTTTTTCTGAAAAAGACATTCTAAATATACTGAAGACCTGTGCGAAAGCAATGTCTTCGGAAACACGTATGTTTATTACTGAAACCTTTACGGATCGGCAAAAATTTGACAATGCAAAATATGTGTTGGAAGCAACTTCCATCTATTTCACTGCTTTGGCCAATGGGAATAGCAAAATGTATCCGTCAACCGTGTTCATGAAACTGATTGCATTGGCCGGACTCACAGTGGAAGAAGACACCAAACTCGGGGCCTATCACACTTTATTAATCTGTAAAAAAGTATAATTGCCAGCCACTGCGTACTTCATAGAATCCTATTGTCACATTTCTTCTTCTGGGTTGAACCACAACGGAACCTTGAACCCTTCAAAAGAAACTAATTTTGACGAATATCTAAAGTCCTTGTACAGAACCTTAGATTTGAAATATCCAAAGTTCTTCAAGATGGACACCTTAAGTAAACTGTCCTTTCTTGGTGCAGACATTTTACTGGAACATTCCGCAGAAGAAAAAACAGAAACGGCCTTGGTATTTTCGAACCGAAGTAGCAGCCTAGATACAGATCGAAAACATCAAGCCTCCATAACAGCAGGCGCAGACGTCTATCCCAGTCCAGCCGTATTTGTGTATACACTGCCTAATATCGGAATGGGCGAGATCGCCATCCGGCATCAATTGCATTCAGAAAATGCCTTCTTTGTTTTTGACAGCTTTCAAGCCGAATTTCTTCAAAAATATACCTTAAGTTTGCTGCATCAAAAGAAGGCAACACGTGCGCTTTGTGCATGGGTTGAGGTTGATGGTCATACACGGCATGGTTTTTTCTATATGGTATCTAAAGAAGGAACTATTCCGCATACCAAAACAGAAATTGAACAGTTATTTAGTGCAGAAAACGTTTGATGCTTTGCAGTTGTCAAATGGTGAATACAGAAATTACAATTACTTATGAGTACGTTACAAGAAGAGTTAAAGGTGAGTATAATTGAAGCCCTGAATCTAGAGGAATATACCCCGGCCGATATTGATAATGATGATGCGTTGTTTGGTGACGGTTTAGGTCTTGATTCTATTGACGCTTTAGAATTAATCGTTTTGCTCGATAAAGACTACGGGATCAAATTGACCGACCCTGAAAAAAGTAAGTCGATCTTTCAGTCGGTTAATGTTTTAGCTGCGTACATCGAGGAGAACAGAACAAAATAATCGGAGGGCATCCAAAGCACTCCTCCCCATTTCATATGTCTAACACCATTGCAATAACTGGCCTAGGTATTCTATCTGCTCTAGGTGTTGGCGTAGCTTCCAATAAAGATAAACTCTTGAAATCAGAGTCTGGTCTGGGACAACTTAAATCGATTCATAGCATCCATTCCGAAAATGCAATAGTAGGCGAAGTGCCAGTTTCAAATGCGGCGCTTAGCAAGCTACTCCATCTTCCTAATGACCATAATTTTACTAGAACAGCGCTGTTGGGTTCACTAGCTGCGAAAGAAGCCTTGACACAATCGAGAATTCAGGATGTCAATGAAGTCAAAACGGGGTTTATTTCTGCAACAACTGTTGGTGGAATGGACAAAACAGAACAATACTTCAAAGATTTTGGACACAATACAAGCGCTCAAAAGTATATTGCCAGTCACCACGCTGGCGATAGCACCCAAAAAATTGCGGAACTTCTAGGGATTACCCATTTCACAACCACAATAAGTACCGCTTGTTCTTCGGCAGCCAATGCAATTTTGCTGGGTGGACGAATGATACGGGCGGGAATGCTAGATCGTGTTATCGTTGGCGGAACCGATGCACTTTCAAAATTTACCCTTAATGGATTTCATTCGTTACTGCTGTTAAGCGATTCCCATTGCAAACCTTTTGACGCCAATCGTAACGGACTCAACCTTGGGGAAGCTGCTGCTTATCTGGTTTTGGAATCGGTAAAGGCGGCGCAAGGGAAACCTGTATTAGCTTATCTCAGCGGCTATGGCAATGCCAATGATGCCTTTCACCAAACTGCGAGTTCAGAGGAAGGTACTGGAGCATATCTAGCGATGAAAGCAGCGTTGCAATCGGCCGAACTCCTGCCTTCAGAAATTCAATACGTGAATGCACACGGTACGGCAACCCCCAATAACGATTTGTCTGAAAGTCGGGCGTTGCAACGCGTATTTGGAAGTCAAATGCCCGCCATTAGTTCTACAAAGCCATTTACCGGGCATACGCTGGCGGCGGCAGGTGCTGTTGAAGCGGTATTTTCAGTCTTGGCATTAGAAACACAAGCTGTTTTTGCCAATTTAAATTTTGAGATGCCCATTCCTGAAATAGGAATAATACCCGAAACCCATTTACAAGAACAACCGATACAACATGTGCTTTCCAATTCTTTTGGTTTTGGCGGAAATTGTTCAAGCTTAGTTTTCAGTAGCTCATGAAACATTTATATATCCATAGCGCAATATCAATTTCAGCACAAGAATTTCTTTCCAAATCATTGTGGACCGAACTTCCTAAGGCACCAGAGGTTGTTGCTGCGAAGTATCCAAATTATCGTGATTACATTGCTCCGGCATTGGCAAGACGAATGGCGCCAGGGGTGAAAATGAGTACAGTTGCCGCTATGTTGGCTTTGAAAGAAGGAAATATCAAGGTTCCCGATGCTATCATGGTAGGTACTGGGATGGGTTGTATGCAAGACACGGAACGATTCTTGAATACTATTATTGAAAATGACGAACAATTCATGACTCCCACCGCATTTATTCAGTCTACACACAATACTGTTGGAGCTCAAATTGCACTAAACCTCAAGTGTCATGCGTACAACAATACTTACGTTCATGGCACGCTATCATTTGAAAGTGCCATTAATGATGCCCAATTGTTTGCAATGGAACAACCTAAAAAGACAATGTTGATAGGCGGAGTAGACGAATTGGGGACAGATTTTGTGCATTACAAAAATAACATGGACCAAAAAGAGTCGCCATCTCGCACCGTTCCTTTAAGTGAGGGCGCAAGCTTTTTTGTAGTTTCTTCGGAAAGGGAACACGCATCGGTTTGCATTCGCGACATGCAAGTGATAACAATGGCGATGGAAACCTCTATTGCGGTTGAAGTAGCCAATGTGTTGAAAGAAAACCAACTTTCTTCAGCGCAGATTGATTTGGTTTTGCTTGGTCGCAATGGGGAAGGCACAGATAAGTATTACGAGGTCGTTGAGCGCCAGTTTTCAGAAAACACCCAGAAGATTTCGTTCAAAAACTATTCAGGAGCGTTTGATACGGTTTCAGCTTTTGCCACCTGGTGGGCGTATCAAATTTTGAGCGACCAAACTTTAGTGGGAATTGAGGGTTCATTGGCTTCCAAAGAGCGATATCAAAATATCCTCATTTACAATCAGCATCGCGGAAGAGATCACAGTTTTATATTGCTTTCTCAATGTTAAACTTCAAAAACACAACCATAGCCTATATTGCATCATTTTTACTGCTGATGCTCGCAAGCTTGTTTTTTTATTTCTCAGGTTGGATTTACATATGGCTGGCGTTAAGTTATTTAGGCATCATTGCTGTGGCCTCGTTTTCTATTCGAAGCAATTTCTTTTTGAAAGCGTTTTCAGGAACTAGGAGCAACAACCGTAATAAAGTGGCGCTCACTTTCGATGACGGTCCGCACCCCGTTTTCACCACTCAAGTACTGTCGCTCTTGAAACGATACGACGCAAAAGCAACATTTTTCTGTATTGGAAAGCATATGGAGACCTATCCAGAGGTGGTTCAAAAAATCAAAGAAGCCGGTCACGTCATTGGCAACCACAGTTATTCACATAAGAACACCATTGCTTTTAATGGCACCAAGTGTTGGATACAAGAAATAGAAAAGACCGACACTATCATCAATAGCTATGGAGGGCCAAAACCCAAGTTGTTTCGTCCACCGTTTGGTGTGACCACCCCCCATCTGGCCAAAGCGGTAGAGCTTACTAATCATCGCGTGGTAGGATGGAACATTCGCCCTTTTGACACCTCGATAAAACAAAAAGAGGCCATAGTTAAGCATATAAAAAGGCGCGTAAAACCAGGTGCTGTGATCTTGCTTCACGACACCCACGACCGAATTCCTTATATTTTGGAACATTTGTTGCTATTTTTGCAGCAAAACGACTATGAATTGGTATCCGTTAATGAGTTGATGTAGTATGAAACCGAACTATCTTTATTTACTTTTCTTTACCCTTTGCATGTCTCATTTGGGTTTTTCGCAGCAACTACTTACCGAGAAGCAACAAAAATTGTTCAAAGATGAAGTGAGGGCTAAGGCCAATTCCACTTCCACGATCATGAGCGATTTTACACAGACCAAGCACATTGGAATGTTAGATGAAAATATGGTTTCTAAAGGGAACTTGGCATTTCAAGCTCCTGATCAGATTCTATGGAAATATATCACTCCGAACCCGTACAAGGTAGTATTCAAGGATGAGGTGTTGTATGTAGATTCAAATGGTTCAAAAGAAGCTATTCTACTTAGCAGGAATAAATTGTTCCGCAGTCTCAACACGCTTATCGCAGCTAGTATTCGCGGTGACATGTTCAATGATGATGCATTTGAAATGACATATAGTGCGTATAACGGGTATTATCTTGCCAAGTTTATTCCGAAGGACAAGAAGCTGAAACGATTTGTAGCTTCCTTTGAATTAAAATTTGGAAACATTTCAAAGGAAGTGACCGAGGTTACCATTCATGAGCCCAATGGTGATTTTACCCAGATTGTATTTAGCAACCGAAAGAGCAATATAAAAATTGCACCTAAGATTTTTCAACACTAGAGAAAGGTTCGATGCCTTTTGGCAAACAGTTATGTTCCTCCCATGAAATTGAATCATTTTTACGAAGTACAATCTAAAAGTCTGGAAGGGGAGGAGATGCTTCACTTCAAAGTTGCGTTGCACAAAGAGCATTCCATCTTCAAAGGTCATTTTCCTGATCACCCTGTGCTTCCAGGGGTTGCCATGCTTCAAATGGTAACCGATTTACTCGAGGACCACCTATCTGTAACTTTGAGATTGCAATCGGTACACCGTGCAAAATTTGTAGGTTTGGTTAATCCGAATGTTTCAAATGTCTTACAATTTGCACTTTTGTTCCAGCGTGAAGATAATCGCCTCATCGTTAAAAATAGCACTACTTTTGTGGACCAAACACGTGTAATGGATTGCCAGATTCATTATGCCATTACGTAAATAATGACCATCTTGCGATGCGTGTTACAATTGAACTATTTTTTTGAAAGAAAACGCTACCATATCGAGCCAAATGCAACGCTATAATTGTTGCATCGTAATTGCTACATATAATAACGAGCAAACATTGTCTAAAATTCTTGGCAAGTTAGTAGAATATACCGATCAAATCATCATAGTTGACGATGGTTCTACAGACCATACGGCAACTATTCTATCAGAGTTTCCGCACTTGCATGTAATCACGCTAGCTCAGAATCTCGGGAAGGGAAATGCCTTAAAATTAGGGTTCAAAAAAGCATTGGAAATGGGTTTTGAGCGCGCAATCACCTTGGATACTGACGGACAGCATTTCCCAGAAGACCTGCCTAAATTTCTAGCGTATTTAGAAGAATCGCCAAACAAAGATGTTTTTATTATTGGCGACAGAAACATGAATGAAGCTGAGGTTTTGGCGCGTAGTGCCAAAGGGAACAGAGTTTCTGGGTTTTGGGTGCGCAGCGTCACGGGGCTTGATCTAAAAGATACACAATCTGGATTTCGATTGTATCCAATTAAGGCGCTGCAACAGATACGGTTTTTGCGATGGACCCGAAAATTTGAGTTTGAAACAGAAGCGATCGTGCGTGCCCATTGGCGCGGAATCGAGATCGTAAATATCCCTATCGCTATTTTGTATCCTAAAGATAGAGTTTCACACTTTCGGCCGTTTATGGATATCGCTCGCATTGTAGTGCTCATCATAGGCTTCTTGATCATAAAAGGACTTTATATCGTTCCCCGCGACCTGTTTCGAAGATTAAAAAAAAAAGGGTTTAAAACCTTTTTAATGGAAGATTTTTTGGGCCACAACGACAGCCCAAGAAAAAAAGCGCTATCTATCGCTTTAGGTGTTTTTTTAGGCCTTTCTCCGCTCTGGGGATTTCATACGGTGATTGTTATATTTCTTGCCATTTTCTTTAAGTTGAACAAAGTCATTGCGTTTGCGTTTAGCAACATCAGTTTGCCACCTTTTATTCCGTTTGTTTTATATGTAAGTGTTCGCGTAGGAAATTTTGTGCTCAACGAACCTTCATCCTTTTCTGTTGAAGAGCTATCCGACTTTAGCGCCATTAAACACTTGGAAACCTATTTTGTGGGAAGCATTGTGTTGTCTATTTCAGCGGCCGTACTTTTCGGAATAGTTGGTTATATCATCCTTAGTGTGACCCAGCGTAAAACTATTGTTGCCAATGGATAAACACTTGTATTCCATATATCAATTCTTCCAAAAGAACAAAGTGTTGTTCTGGGTAGGCACATTTGCCATTTTTGGTCTCTTGGGAGCCGTTGCGTTACAAATTTCGTTCGAAGAAGACATTTCGAAGCTCATTCCGAAGACCACCGAAAACCAAAGGCTACAGCAGGTTTTGGAAACCGCTAATTTTTCAGATAAAATTATCGTTCATCTAGAACGGGAAGAAAACGGATCATTAGAAGAATTGATAGAGGCGGCTACTTTGGTTACAGAACGATTGCAAGCCGATTTCAATACTGAGATTCGCGATATTCAGGGCGTGATAGAAGATGAAACGGCACTTGAAACCATTGACTTTGTACAAGAGCATCTTCCCGTTTTTCTGTCGGAAGCCAATTATACCACGATTGCGCAGAAATTACATGCTGATAGTATCGATGCCATCACAAAATCAAATTACGAAGTGCTCCGATCGCCAACGGGTTTGGTAGCGAAACGAAACATGCCAAAAGATCCATTAGGAATTACCTATATGGGATTGCAACGCCTTCAAGAACTTGGTGCAAACAATGATTTCGAGATTCGCGAAGGGTTTCTGGTGAGCAAAGATGACAAACACCTGCTCCTATTTCTTACTCCTCAGCATTCCTCGTCGGAAACCGCGCTGAATAAAGGATTCGTTGAGAAACTCTACAGATTGCAAGCAGACGTTGCCCAACAATTCGAATCTAAAGTTGCGCTTTCGCTCTTTGGCGGGGTGCTCATCGCAGTCTCAAATGCCGAACAAATTAAAAACGATATACAGTATACAGTGGGTATTTCATCCATAGTGTTGATGTTGCTTTTGATACTCTTCTACCGTAAAATCACAGTACCGCTTATTCTATTTGTACCCACCATTTTTGGAGCAGTTTTGGCTGTTGCTTTTTTGACGTTGGTTAAGGGAGAGATTTCGGCTATCTCCTTAGGAATCGGCTCCATATTATTAGGCGTTACCTTTGATTATTCCTTGCACATTTTAACCCATCTCAGAAACGGAAGCGCACCAAAGTTGGTTTTTAGGTCGGTGGCCAAACCTGTATTGATGAGTAGTCTTAGCACTGCGGTAGCGTTTTTATGTTTGCTTTTCTTGGAAGCCGAGGCATTACAAGATCTCGGACTTTTTGCTGCGATTAGTGTGCTAGGCGCGGCGGTTTTTGCGTTGATTTTTGTGCCACAGTTGTATGCAAGTCGAAAGATCCAACACCAGAAATACAACCTGTTAGACGCGATGGCGAAGGTTCCTGTGCACACGAATAAAGTAGTTTGGAGTGTGCAGGGTGTGCTCATTGTGGTGAGTTTATTTTCGGTGTCAAACGTGAAATTCAATAAAGAATTGGAATCGCTCAATTATATTTCCAACCCTTTACTTCAGGCCGAGAAAAAATTAGACACCTTGTTAGACAGCGCGGCCAAATCGATCTACGTGGTAGCTACAGGAAAAGACCTTCAAGAGGCACTACAGGCAAATGATACGGTACTCACTGCGCTTCAACATCTGAAACAAAACGAGGCGATACTGCGATACAATTCTGTGGGGGGAATGGTTTCTTCGGAACAAAAGCAACAGCAGCGTATCCAGCGCTGGAAGGAATTTTGGACAGATTCGCGCGTTGATTCCTTGCGCAAGAATTTGGCGTTGAGTAGTGCAACCTATGGATTTACGGAAAATGCATTTCAACCTTTTTTTGGCACTCTTACCACATCGTATGATGTGGTACCTCCGAGTGAATACGATGCGTTGGGAGTTTTGAATACCGGAGATTTTATTTCAGAATCTGCGGGGTTGACTACCATAACCACCCTGGTCAAATTGGAAGAGGCCCAAGTAGAAGAGTTGAAGGCAAGTTTCACTACCCTAGATGGTGTCATGGTAATCGATCGTGTGGGCATCAATGAAACCCTTTTGGGGCAGTTGAAAGACCAGTTCTATACTCTCATGTTGTACAGTTTTCTAGCTGTATTTGTGATGTTGTTGCTGTTTTATCGTAATCTGATGGAAACCGTAGTTACCAT
>JAWWCH010000034.1:0-10125 GCA_033720575.1 Marinirhabdus sp. | reverse complement strand
GCTGCGCAATCTCTCCAGTTGCAGGTACCACCGCACTTCGCAAGGTCATGGCTCCGCCATCCGTTTGATGTTCATGATTTGCATGTGAATTTCCTACCGTATGCCTTCCATCGAGCCAGGTGACGAAAAAACTATCCTCTTGATAAGGCATCATGGAGACAAATCCGTGTTCACTCTTGGTGCCATCATTATGTAGTATAAAGTCTTCTTTAATAAATTGAACGTTACGTTTTGTAGAGTCCACAGCGGGTGATGGAAGATGATTCCTAAACAGATTTAGCTTCACATCATAGGAATAGGTTTCGTCAGCAGACTTTTGCAAGTGGCTGGTCAATATCGTTTCCTTATTGGCCGAAATCGCTGGAAAATCGGCCCAGTTTACAAACCAATCACTTCCCTCGGCAACGGTATGTACATCAGACCACCGCTCATTTTGATAACTTGCATAGTGCAAGCTGGAAACAGTATCGGTTGTAGTGATCCAGGATACATATAGCGCATCCTCTGTTCCGAACAGGCGAGGCACCTGACTATTCACTTCGGATGGATTTGATAAAATCTGTACATTGGAAACAGGATTCCAAGTATTTGTTTCTTTAGATTCATTGGAGGTGTTCTCCTTACAAGAAACGAAAAGCGTCAATGTGCAAACGAGAACCGATAAATTGAAAACCTGTGTCATGAGCATCGCATTCAACTCAATTCATGTTTACTTCTCCGTACAAGTCAAAATCTTCGGCTGCTGTAATTTTTGCATCGTAGAATTCGCCTGTTCGCAAATATCCGTTTTCCGCATTTATCAAAACCTCGTTGTCTACGTCCGGACTATCATACTCGGTTCTTCCCACGTAGTAGGTTCCTTCTTTCCGATCAATGATCACACGAAACGTTTTCCCAATCTTTTCTTGGTTGAGCTCCCACGAGATCTGACTTTGAACTTCCATGATTTCGTTGGCTCGCTGCATTTTTACATCTTCAGGAACGTCGTCTTCCAGATTGAACGCATGCGTATTCTCCTCATGAGAATAGGTAAAGCATCCTAAACGTTCAAATCGTTGCTCGTTGACCCATTGCTTTAAGGTTTGAAAATCTTCCTCCGTTTCACCCGGGTACCCTACGATCAAGGTAGTTCTGATGGCCATATTGGGTACAGCCGCTCTAAATTCGTCCAATAGCTTTGTAGTTTTCGCCTTGGTGGTACCGCGACGCATACTTTTTAGGATAGGATCGGCAATATGCTGTAATGGAATGTCGATGTAATTACAGATTTTGGGTTCATTTTTCATCACCTCCAAAACATCCATGGGGAACCCTGTGGGAAATGCGTAATGCAATCTTATCCATTCTATACCTTCAACCGTAGCCAAATTTTGGAGCAATTCTGCCAAGTTTCTTTTTTTATAGAGATCGAGGCCGTAGTAGGTTAAATCTTGCGCGATCAAAATCAATTCTTTCACCCCGTTGGCTGCCAAATTCTTGGCTTCGGTCACTAAATCTTCTATGGGTGTACTTCTGTGCTTTCCGCGCATGATGGGAATAGCACAAAACGAACACGGTCTATCGCAGCCCTCAGCAATTTTTAGGTAGGCATAATTTTTCGGCGTAGTGGTAAGACGTTCTCCAATGAGTTCGTGCTTATAGTCGGCGCCCAGCGCTTTCAGCAGACCGGGTAGTTCTGTGGTACCAAAATATTGATCCACATTGGGAATTTCCTTCTGTAAATCTGGTTTGTATCGTTCAGAAAGACATCCAGTCACAAACACTTTATCTACCAGTCCTTCTTCCTTTTTCTGAACATATTCAAGAATTGTATTTACACTCTCCTCTTTGGCATTAGCAATGAATCCGCAGGTGTTGATAACTACTACGTTCCCTTCTTCTTCGTGTACGACCTCCTTATTGTTGGCGCGCAGTTGCCCCATCAACACTTCACTGTCATAGACATTTTTTGAACAGCCCAGGGTGACTACATTTATTTTGTTCTTTTTGAGGGTTTTAGTACGCATACATCTATTTAATTTATGAATCTTTCAGACCTAATTCAGATCTTGCGGAAAGGGGTGCAAAGGTAATTGAAATTACCGACATCTAATATGTGAAACGGGTGCTAATCCCTTTCAAAATAATTGGTGAGAATAGAGGCCATTTTCGTCTTCCCCGAGTTGACCTCAGCAATGGTTTGTTTGGTAGCTTCAGAGAGTAATGGCGCCAAAGGTTGTGGCAATTCGTTTATTTTCGGGAAAACGGCAGCAATGGTTTTATCCCACTTTTTGTGATAATTGGGCAAATCGTCGGGATAGACCACTTTTCGCTTGGTACCTTCATCTGCAGCCTGAAACGGTGTATCTACATTGAGATACCCATAATCGTCTGTGAGTTGTTCACCAGGGTGAATATCGCGAATGGCAATCTCGAAATCGTATGCAGTTGAAAGACAATTCGATTTAAAGCTGTGGTTTACAAATCGGCCATGATCCCAGCAAAGCACGTAATTCCCTTTGCTATTGCGATACGAATAAGTGTCCAGGATGTTTTGGTATAAGGGATCGAAAGATTGAAACTGTTTTTTGGTGAATTCTCGATCTAATTTGTCGAGCACCCATGTGATGGTACCGGCTGGAATGAATTGGGTAGCCACTACTCCGTGGCCCACCTCGTCACTGATATACCGAAGTTCAGTATGTGGATGTATCATTTATTTTTTACGTAAATCTACTTAAAAAAACTATCTACAAATTCAAACTTATTAAATACTTGAAGATCTTCTATCCCTTCTCCCACCCCGATATATTTCACAGGAATTTGGAATTGATCACTAATGCCGATTACCACTCCACCTTTTGCCGTACCGTCTAATTTTGTGACCGCAAGACTGGTGACTTCAGTGGCGGCGGTAAACTGTTTTGCCTGTTCGAAGGCATTCTGACCAGTGGAACCATCGAGCACCAACAACACCTCATGTGGTGCGTCTCCTACCACTTTCTGCATGACGCGTTTTACCTTGGTAAGCTCGTTCATGAGATTGACCTTATTGTGGAGGCGTCCAGCCGTATCGATGATCACTACATCGGCATCTTGGTTAACGGCGCTCTGAAGCGTATCAAAAGCCACACTGGCAGGGTCGCTACCCATACTTTGCTTTACGATAGGCACATCGGTTCGGTCTGCCCAAACCTGTAATTGATCGATTGCCGCTGCGCGGAAGGTATCTGCCGCACCCAAAACGACTTTCTTACCTGCTTTTTTAAATTGAAACGCCAACTTACCGATGGTGGTAGTTTTACCTACGCCATTGACGCCCACAACCATGATGACATGTGGTTTGGTACCTTGAGGAACTTCAAAATCGGTTGCGTTTCCTGAATCTACTTCACTGAGGAGCCCAGCAATCTCTTCACGGAGGATTACATTCAGTTCATCGGTACCCAAATATTTATCTCGGGAAACGCGCTCTTCAATGCGATCTATAATTTTGAGCGTTGTATTCACCCCAACATCACTAGACACCAGCACCTCTTCAAGATTGTCTAAAACGTCGTCATCAACTTTACTCTTTCCTGCAACCGCCTTGGAAAGTTTATCAAAAAAGGAGTTCTTAGACTTTTCCAATCCCTTGTCGAGGGTTTCCTTTTTTTCTTTGGTAAAAATTTTTTTAAAGAAGCTCATATGTTTGCTGCTGCGTTATCGTATTAAATTTTGCGCTAAGGATAGTAGCGGCATCCCCCGATAGTTATCGGGGATACAGCGGATAGCCTGACCACGCTTTTTGCGTGGAAGCGCCCAACACCCCTTAAAAATACAAAAAGCCACCTTTGTAAAAAAAGTGGCTTTTAAAAATATCGTACGAGTAGATTATTTAGTGTTTAACCAATCGTTTACTTGATCTGGAGCCATGATTGACTCTACAAAGATGTAAGCGCCTGTTTTTTCAGACTTAACCATTTTGATGGCTTTCGTTAAACGCTTTGATCCTGTTTGTAATGATGCTACTGATTTCTTTGCCATTGTAAACTTGTTTACAATTTCCACAAACGTGGAAACCTTGTTATTTTATCTCTTTATGAACCGTCATCTTTTTAAGGATAGGGTTGAATTTCTTCAACTCCATACGGTCTGGAGTATTTTTTTTGTTTTTAGTTGTGATATAACGAGAAGTTCCCGCCATACCGCTGTCTTTATGCTCGGTACATTCTAAGATTACCTGAACTCTGTTCCCTTTTTTAGCCATTTCTTAGTGCTTTTATGATCAACTTACTTGCTCAAGAATCCTTTTTCACGGGCTTCCTTCACTACAGCGTAGATTCCTTTTTTATTGATGTCTTTTAATGCAGAGGTACAAACCTTTAGTGTTAACCACTGGTCTTCTTCTGGGATGTAGAAACGCTTTCTAACGAGGTTTACGTTAAACTTGCGTTTTGTCTTGTTCATCGCGTGGGACACGTTGTTCCCTACCATTGCTCTTTTGCCCGTAAGCTCACAAACTCTTGACATTACTGTGTTCTTTAATAGTTATTTTAAAACAGGGTGCAAATTTAAGTAAATAATTCGGTTTGAACAACAAAAGAAATTTAGTTTTTTGAAATTTCTTTAAGAAGCATTTCAAAGGCCTTGTTCGTGGCTTTTGCAATAACGCGCTCCCGGAGATTTCCAAAGCTAAACCGTTCAGATAAAACGCCCTGTGGTGAAGCGATCGCGATGTATACCGTTCCCACTTCATCTTCTGCGTCGCCTTTGGTGGGACCTGCGATTCCGGTGGTTGCCAGAGCGTAATCCGTTCCGAAAAGTGTGGCACAATTTTCTGCCATGGCCTCTGCCACTTGTGAACTTACCACAGAATGCGTTTTGATGAGTTCGGCCCTGACGTTCAAGATTCTCGTTTTTTGTTGGGTTTCGTAAGGTATGATTCCGCCTTTGAAATAGGCCGAAGCACCCGGAATGGCTGTAATTTCTTGTGCAATTGCTCCGCCCGTGCAACTTTCAGCAAGACTAAGCGATGCGTGTTGTTTTTCTAGAATTGCGGCAATACGTTCCTGGATGGTCGTTTCGTCTTCATAGCCCACAGCGATATCTTCTAAGAGCTCGTGAAGCTGGTCCATTTTTGCATCTACGGACTGCTTGAGCTGTGTTTCATCTGCTCCTGTAGACGACAAGCGCAGTCGAACACGACCCAACGACGGTAAATAGGCCAGTTTAATGTCTGGTGGCAATTGGTCTTCCCAGTCTTCAATGTGCTTTTGGATTTCACTTTCTCCCCGCCCGTATGTGAGTAAGGTTTTATGATAAATAAACGGACGATCAAATTTCTCAACCACTCTTGGACTGACTTCGTTTTCCATCAGATATTTCATCTCATACGGTACGCCCGGCATAGACACAAAAACCGTATCGTCTTTCTCCATCCACATGCCAGGTGCCGTGCCATGAAGGTTATTGAGAATTGTGGCTTTTGAGGGTACCCTAGCTTGAGCGAGATTGCTGGGTAGTGGCTCGCGCTTTACATGGGTTGAAAAAATTTGTTTGATATTTTGAAGCACTGCTGGGTTCTCGACCAGTTCATCGTTCAAGAATTCACAGAACATTTGTTTGGTGATATCGTCCTTGGTAGGACCCAAGCCTCCAGTAACCAACACCAAATCTACGCGGTTTTTGGCATCTTCAAGAGCATCGAGAATGTGCTTTGCATCATCTTGAATAGACGTAATCTGATACACATGTATGCCGATGCGATTGAGTTGTTTGCTAATGTAAGCCGAATTGGTATCAACAATTTGCCCAATTAGAATTTCATCACCAATCGTTATAATTTCTGCTAGCATCTACAGCGAGAAGTCTCTTTTAAGTTCATCCAAGACGGTTCGCACCGTGGTTGAGACGCGTTCCATTTGATCTTCAATGGCTTTGTTGCTTTTTGACGTACGCGTCCAAGATTCAATATTGGTAATATCTTTTTCGAGCCCAAGTCCAAACATTTCAAAGTTGGGCTTCATTTTATGCGCAAACTGATACGCCAATTCTTTATTGTCATTTTCAACGGCATCTTCTAGAGCGTTCAAATCTGGTGGGATTTCTTCGAGAAACGTCTGGGCCACAACGGCCATAAAATCTTCATCACCCCCGGCAATTTCGTTTAATTTTTCTTTTGAATAATGTGTACTCATTACTTCACTTTTATTGAAAAGGCTTGCTCTTCTGCTAAATATCCAGTTAAAACATCGTTTGGGAGCACTTTACCAACGCCCGCTGGCGTGCCTGTAAAGATAACATCTCCTATCTTCAAAGTAAAATATTTTGAGATATATTCGATGAGTGCATCAATTTTCCATAACATCAAAGCTGTTGTTGCCTGTTGTACGATTTCTCCGTTTTTCTCCAATCGGAACGGAATATCATCTACCCCATCAAACGTCTTTTTTGAATAAAAATTTCCTATGACCGCAGCTCCGTCAAATCCTTTGGCTTTTTCCCAAGGCAATCCCTTTTCTTTTAGTTGCTGCTGAAGGTCTCTCGCGGTAAAATCGATCCCCAATCCAATTTCATCATAGTATTTGTGTGCAAACTTTTGTTGAATGTGCTTTCCGATTTTTTTGATTTTCACCAACACCTCAACTTCATGGTGGATGTCGTCTGAAAAATCCGGGATAAAAAACGGTTGCTTCTTTAACAATATCGAGGTGTCAGGCTTCATGAAAATCACAGGGTCGGATGGGCGTTCGTTGGCCAATTCAGCAATGTGATCGGTATAGTTTCGGCCTATGCAAATGAGTTTCATTCGTGTAGTGGGTTATTGGTCGTTGGTCTCTTTTCTTTGGTCTTAGGTCTTACGTCCCTAGTCTTTGGTCTTTAGTCTTTAGTCATTGGTCTTATATCTTGGGTCCTCAGTCTTATGTCCTCTGTCTTATGTCGCAACTCTAAAATCTAGCTCCTCATCGCTACAGCTTATTGTTCAATCGTTGCAACTTCAGTCTAGTGAGTACTTTTTTGGTGTACAGTGGAAAATCAGCATTGAGCAACCACCCAAAATATCCAGGTTCTTCATCCATGACCGTTTCTACTAATTTCCCGCGATGTTTTCCGAAGGAGAACACCTCACGCCCCTGTTTGTCATATCCGATATAACCTGCAAAATCAACAAAGTTTTTATGGGCGCTAAAGGTAGACAAGAACTTGATATCGTTTTCCAGATCGTCATATCGTTCCAATTGCGCCTTGAGCACTTCATAAGTTGCTTCAGTATCTGCAGCCGCACTGTGCGCATTTTCCAAGGTTTTGTCGCAATAAAATTTATAGGCGGCTTCCAGCGTGCGTTTTTCCTTTTTGTGGAATATGGTCTGTACGTCTACCGCCATGTTCTTTTTCAGATCCAAATCTACTTCAGCGCGCAATAATTCTTCAGCAAGCAGAGGAATATCAAATCGATTGCTATTGTACCCTCCCAAATCACTGTCTTTCATCAATTCTTGAACCTTGGGCGCGAGTTCTTTAAATGTAGGCTCGTTGGCCACCATTTCATCTGAAATCCCATGAATAGCTGTTGTGGCAGGGGGAATGGGCACTGTAGGATTAACACGCCAGGTGTGGCTTTCTTTATTGCCGTTCGGGAATACTTTTAAGATTGAAATTTCTACGATACGGTCATTCGCCACATTGGTTCCGGTCGTTTCTAAGTCGAAAAAACAGATGGGGCGCGTTAAGTTGAGTTCCATTGGTATGATTTATGTTGCAAAGGTACTAATTGTTACTTTTGTGGTATGACGAAAAAATTACTTTTTATGGCGGTGCTTTTGATGTGCTGCGTGAGCTATGCGCAAGGACTCAAAGTACTCATTAAAGAAGAAAAAACCGGAAAACGCATAAAACTATTGGCGGAAAACAAAACACAAGACAGCCTAAACGTGTTTTTGATGGTAAATGCTGAAGGCTATCGCAAAAGTGCGAACAAGCCTATTATTAAGACCCTTCCTCCCTTACAGACCGAACATATGATCACCTTGATTGAGCTTGCCAATCAAGAATCAACCTACACCTACGAACTTATGATCAATGAAAAGGAATTTGACGAGAACATTAATCATGACAACCAGGTCACTGATATCGAGCATCATATCAAAGGAAGATTGGTAGTGTTTACGGCCGACGGATGTACCAAATGTGACGCACTTCTCACCCAATTAGAAGAACGACGCATTGCCCATCGGTTTTTCAACATCAACGAACAACCTGTGGTGTACCGGCAGTTTTTAGCGCACATAGAGCGGGAGCTCACCGCAGAAACAAGGATTCAATTTCCGCTGATTTGGAACAAGGGCGAGGTCATTTTTGGGTATGATGAATTGGAAATTCTATTAAATCAACTACAAAGGAAATAAAAAACCGCCTTTTGCATAAAAAGCGGTCTATCTATTTCTTTTCTTTTGCAGAATTTTAAAACTCCCGTTTCATGTCCCAAGCCTCTAGATAATCGGCTACCGCTTTTACGAATTGTCCGCCCAATGCGCCGTTTACCACTCTATGGTCATAACTATGGCTCAAGAACATTTTGTACCGAATACCTATAAAATCACCATCGGGGGTTTCAATCACTGCAGGTACTTTTCAATTGGTGTAATAGGTGTAGGTCAATTCCCATGGATTTGTTGAGCCATCAATGTAAATTTTACTAGGATAATCAAATTCTGTGTATTCGTAGGATACGGTATGCAATAATTGCCCATTTTCGTACACAGCTATTGGATTATTCTTATTCAAATGATTCATGAGTTCGGGTGCAAATCCAGTATGATAAAGGTGGGGAAAGGTAGTGCGCATAAACGGCATGCCTATACCCGGCCTTCTAAAATAGAATTTTTGATTAAAAAAATTGTACTTATCGTCATATTCATAGGTTCTATTGACACCACTAATGACATTTGTAATGCCCACTAAATTGCCATCCTCGTAAGTATACATAAAGTGTCCAGCTATCCCTTGTGTATTTAAGTTTATGGCTTGATAGCTCGTAATTTTTCCATTGGATCTTTCCAAGGTAACTTCATATTCTCCAGAATTTTGTGTTACATCATCGTAGGTAGAAACAATATAATTATCAGGTGAAGTAAAATCATAATCGGAATAAACACCGTCTTGCTGGTTATATCTTATATTCATATGTCTCAATTGATTATTCTCATATGTAAATTGAACCCAGCCACCGTGATTAGAACCAGACACATCTTCTCTTACGATGTTTCCATTATTATCGTATTTATATGTTGCTCGTTCTCCTAATTTAAATGACTCATTCGCTTCTTTTATTTGCCCCTCATCGTTATACATATAGGTTGCAATCAAATCTTGCGAATAATGTAATGACTCGACAAGAAATGTGACATTTTCAGGATTTAAGGTCTCCACAATAGTCTCTATTGCAGTTTCTCCATTTTCATTTTTAGCAATCACTTTTAGATTGTATGTAGTCGCTATTTCCAAGTCTTCCAAAACATAAGTCCTTTCAGTAATATCCTCAATAGTTAATTCATTATCTACTAAAATTGCGTATCGAATAGGATCATTTTCTTCACCTTCCGCAACTGACCAAGTAAGCGAAACAGATCTAAAATCAGGCGCCGTAGTAATAATAAAATCACCCGGGGGTTGTTCTTGCTGTGAAGTTTCATCATCACTAGAACAAGCCGCGATAAAAACAAATACTAATACTGTAGATAGTAAAAGGAATAAATTTTTCATAACTACAATATAACAAAAAAACTGCCTCTTTATGAAAGAAGCAGTTTGTGTTTATTTGCTTTATGGAAAATTTAAAACTCGCGTTTCATATCCCAAGCCTCTAGATAATCGGCTACGGCTTTTACGAATTGTCCGCCCAATGCGCCGTTTACCACTCTATGGTCATAACTATGGCTCAAGAACATTTTGTAACGGATACCTATAAAATCGCCATCTGGGGTTTCAATCACCGCAGGCACTTTTCTAATGGCACCAAGCGCTAAAATACCCACTTGGGGCTGATTGATGATTGGCGTTCCCATAATGCTTCCAAAGGTTCCTACATTGGTCACAGTATATGTTCCTCCTTGAATTTCATCGGGTTTCAGCGCATTCTTTCTAGCACGGTTTGCCAGATCATTC
>JAWWCH010000033.1:0-10134 GCA_033720575.1 Marinirhabdus sp. | reverse complement strand
ATTATGAAACCCAAAAGGAAGAAGCTACTTCTACCTACTTACGAGACGCGCTGGATGCGATTTTGGATAAGAAACAAGTTCTTAGTTATCAGGAAGTGACCAGGGGTTGTACGGTAACCCGGCTTTCAAAAATCAATAAAAATAAAGCCCTTACCTATTCCGACGATATCGGCCCGATCTTGGCCAATAATTGCGTACAGTGCCACAGAGAAGGCGGCCGTGCACCTTGGTCTATGGATGATTACCAAACCGTTACAGGCTGGTCTGCCATGATCAAAGAAGTTTTACTTAGCAAACGGATGCCGCCATGGAAGGCAAATCCGCATGTGGGAAATTTTCAAGATGACTTCTCTTTAGCAGATAGCAGTGCACGAAAAATTGTGCAATGGATTGATGCTGGGATGCCGTTGGGTACGGGGCGCGACACCTTACAGCAATTGAATTTCCCCAAACAAACCTGGCAACGCGGAACGCCCGATCAAATTGTGACCTTAAAAGAGCAAAAAATTCCTGCCACCCGACTCATTCCCTATCAATATCAAACTTTCGATTTGGAATTGACCGAAGACAAGTGGTTGAGAGGTGTTGAAATCGTACCTGGAAATCCACAATTGTTGCATCACATTGTTCTATTGAATCGAGATACGAACAAAAAGAGTCCGATTACTGAGCGTGAACTCAAATCATGGACGGATAATTTCATTGCTCTAGGTGCAGGTGCGAATCAAGCGACACTATTTCCTGAAAATACGGGTGTTTATCTTAAAAAAGGCAGCAAACTCACGGTACAATTGCACTACACGCCAATTGGGGTGGCTGCCACGGATATTACCAAAATTGGCTTTTACTATCATGAAAACGCACCTGAAAAGCAATTTTATCCTCTAGCCACTACCAATGTTGATTTCACCATTCCCGCAAACACGAAAGACGTACACCTGATTGCCACTGATACCATTCAGCGAGATATCAATATACACTACATGGTGCCCCATATGCATTATAGAGGTAAAGAAATCAATATGTCTGTAATTCGCCCTTCAGGAGATACCATCCCGCTGGTAAAGGTTCCCGATTTTAGTATTGATTGGCAATGGCTTTACAAACTTAAAGAGCCAATTTACGCACCTAAAGGTTCAGTGATTTTTGTTGAAGGAATTTTTGATAATTCCGTAGATAACCCGCTCAATCCCGATGCCTCAAAAGATGTTCATTTTGGCATCCAAAGCTATGATGAAATGCTTACAGGCTTCTTTAGCTATACCTTGGCCGACTGATTTTTTTCGAATGTAATGTAACAAAACCACAAGGTGGTTCGTCATATATATGAACATCAATCTTAAAACCTATACCACCATGAAAAATTCAAGCACATTCAATCAAATTGAAACACGCAGGCCCTATAGAAATAATGTATTGGCCATTTACATCGCTACGATAACTTTGGTAGTAGTAACCTACAGTTTAGTTACAGCAGTAACCGTATTATAAAAAAAAGACCGCAACTATAATTGCGGTCTTTTTTATGATCAAAATCTACTGTTACCAGCTAGATATTTCTTTTTTTACATCTTCTTTGGCTTTTCCAGTCTTTTCCTGGATTTTACCTACCATCTCCTCATATTTTCCTTCGCTGAAGGCTTCGTCATCGTTAAAAGTAATTCCATACTGTTGTTTGGCGTTACCCTTAATTTGATTCCATTTTCCTTTAATCTCTGTATCGTTCATAATTTTTGAGTTTTAATTAATAGTTTAAAGATACGTTTCGCCCACTCAGATTCGTAATAACAAATTCACAAACCTCACCCCTATTTTGTTATAGTTTTTACAACTTCTCTTAAAAAATGTTATTTTTCCTTTCAAAATCACCTCATATGATCCGAATCGCCCTTTTCACACTTTTCATTGCTTTCATTTCTTGCGCTAATAGCACTCAAAAACAGACCGAGCTAGAAAAAGTTAGTACCACTACGTATTACCTTATTCGCCACGATGAAAAAGTGCGTGATGGTTCTAAAGACCCAGCGCTAACTAGCCAAGGACGGCAACGTGCCATATTTTGGGCAAATCACTTCGAGAATATGACTTTGGATGCCGTGTACAGCACGAATTACACCAGAACCAAGGAAACCGCTACTCCTACGGCCAACAGACAGAACCTAAAGCTTCAAACCTATGATCCTAACGCATTGTATGATGACCAATTCAAAAAAGAAACGCTAGGTAAGAACGTGCTGATCGTAGGGCATAGCAACACCACGCCTGCCTTTGTAAATGCCATTATCGGAGAGCAGCGCTACAAGGATATTGACGACTCTGAAAATGCAATGCTATATACGGTCGTACTTATGGAAGGCAAAACTCCCGAAGTCACTGCTAATAAGGTTGAAATGAATTAGTAGTCTATGACTACTTCTGAAACCCCTTTGCGAACTTTCTTCATGGTGGCAAACATATCGTCTTCTGCCCTATGGCCAACTGCCAACACCAACACTGAATACAGTCCCTTTTCCTCTAAATCTAAAAAAGCATCATATTTTTCGGGCTCAAATCCTTCAATGGGGCATGCGTCAATACCTTCATAGGCACACACGGTAAGCAGATTGCCCAATGCGATATAGGCTTGTTTTTCCATCCACTGTCGAACGTCGGCAGTCTCTTTTTCCGAAAAGCTGTCTACTAAAAACGATTCGAAAGGTTGCAGAATAGCCTTCGGGGTATTTCGGGTAGCAGCAACGCGCTGAAAATAATCTTTTATGTATGATTTTGAAATAGTACGTTCAATACAGAGTACCAACACATGTGAAGCGTCGGCTACTTGTTTCTGTTTCATGGTGAAGGGCACCAATTGTTCCTGAATGGATTTGTTGTGAATGGCAAGCATTTTCAAAGGCTGCAGGCCGTATGAAGTCGCGGTCAGATTAAAAGCATGTTTGAGAATCTGCACTTTTTCATCGGAAAGAATCTTAGAGCTGTCGAATTTCTTGGTAGCATATCGCCACTGCAGTTTTTCAATTGTATCGAGTGCCATTTGTGTATCTTTGAATGGCAAAGGTACTATTCCAATTGCAGTCTTACTGAAAACAAATATCATTTAAATAAATTTCACCATAACCTGAATAAATGTCTAGTATAGAAGATTTAAAAAATCAATCTGAGACCCGAATTTTCAAAGCGGTGTTCCCGAACACGACCAATCATTATGACACGCTATTTGGGGGCACTACCCTACATATGATGGATGAAGCCTCGTTTATTTGTGCCACACGCTTCAGTAGAAAAAAAGTGGTTACCGTGAGTACAGATAAAATTGACTTTACACAACCCATTCCGCAGGGGAGTATCGTAGAGCTCGTGGCCCGTGTGGACAAGGTAGGGCGTACGAGTTGTGTGGTTAAGGTGGATATCTTTATGGAGGATATGTACAGTGCCAATCGCGAAAAGGTAGTTACCGGTTACTTTACGTTTGTGGCCATTGGAGAGGATAAAAAACCGGTTTCCATTGTATAAGTACTCCTAAGTTCTGAATAAAATTTTCAAGGTATGTTAGCAGCTATTTCACTCTTTCTTATTGTCTCTCTGTCTGTCTTGATTACAAAGATTGCGGCCATTGCCCTTGTACATACTGGGCTTTCCACCGAAAGTGCCAAGTTTCAGGCGCGTTCTGCTTACACAGGTGCGGGCTTAAGCACCAAGGAAACAGAAAGCATCATGAATCATCCCGTGCGACGTAAGATCATCTATCACCTCATGCTTATTGGAAATGCCGGTATTGTAACGGTGATGTCTTCGCTTATTCTCACCTTCGTTTTGCCCGAAACTATTGCTTCTAAGTTATACGGACTTCTAATCGTAGTTGTTGGAATGCTCGCCTTGTTCTTAGCGGTACGGAGCAAATGGGTAGATCGCTGGCTTTCAAAACTCATCCGTCGCTTGCTCAAGAAGTACACCAATATTGGCGTACATGATTATGCTTCGGTACTTCACTTGAAAGATGATTACACCATTATTGAAGCCAAAGTAGATGCTGATGGCTGGATGGGCAATCGAACACTAGAAGAGCTCGATCTGCGAGAAGAAGGAATAACAGTGTTGGGTGTGGATAGAAAAGGAAAGGGGTATTTCGGTTCGCCTTCGGGTGTATTTAAGATTTTACCTGGTGATGTGGTGACCCTTTACGGAAAATCTGACGGTATTCAGAGCATCTACAATCGGAAGAAAGACTACTACGCCCACATAGAACATAAAAGATTTGTGGCCAAGGAAGAAAATAGAAGAGAAAAAGAAAACAGAGCGATACAAGAAGAAGAATAGTAGGCTCTTCTAGATTTTATGCATACCGTTTGAGAACGGGGGCATAATACATTTTAGTCACCCTCTCCCCCAATCTGTATCTTCCCGACTGACAAATATCATATTTTGTCATACTGTGCTACCCTACTTTTGAGGTAACGAAACCTTTAAACAACACTTCAACGTATGAAAACAATATTAGTTCCAACTGATTTTTCCTCACATTCTGAAAACGCATTGCGCGCTGCCGCAAGCATCGCTAAAGAACAACAGGCCAAATTGGTCGTAGTGCACATGGCAGGCATCAGCGACAGCCACTTATCAAAAGAGGAAGCAAGCTCAGCGCTAGAATCGGTTTTTTATATGAAACTTTCTGAGAAGCGTTTCGCCGAATTCTTGGACCAACCCTACTTGGATGGGTTAACGGTAACTGAAGCCATTAAAAAACATAAAAATTTTACCGAATTGAACGACGTGGCAAAAGAAGTGTCTGCAGATCTCATCGTGATGAGTTCACACGGCAGCAGCGGTCTTCAAGAGTTGCTACTTGGATCGAATACCGAAAAAGTAGTACGAACTTCAGATATTCCTGTTTTGGTCATTAAAGAAACGTTGACCGACTTTAAAATCAATACCGCTGTGTTCGCAAGTGATTTTACGTTGGAAACGGTAGAAGCTTTCAAAAAGGCCCGTAACTGGTGTGCTACGTTTAACGCTAGCATGAATATGGTGTATGTAAATACGCCTGGACCTGAGTTTCGAAGCAGTCAGGAGATTGATGAAGTTTTGTTCCGTTTTTTCGAAGCGCTAGGTAGCGAAGATCCTTCAGAACAGGTAAATCAAGTAGCGATTGTTTCAGATTATAAAATTGAAGATGGCATCTTCAACTACAGCCAAATGATTGATGCTGATATTATCGCCATGCCCACGCACGGACGCAAAGGACTTTCACATGTGCTGAAAGGAAGTCTATCAGAAGACATTGCCAACCATGCCGTAAAACCGGTACTTACCATCAAGATTTAATCTATTCCTTCAGCTATTCTGGAAAGTGCATTTCGGTTCTCAATCTTAATGCGCTTTCCAGCGCTGGAGATATTCCCCTCCTTTTTCATTTTGGTAAGGGTTCGAATGCAGAGTTCGGTTGCCGTTCCTACTACGTCGGCCATATCAGACCGCGTCAATTGCAGGTACAAATAGCCATCAGCATCTTCTCCAAAATGTTGTTCTAAATACAACAAGACCTCTGCAAGTCGCTGCCTTACGGTTTTTTGGGCCATGTTCACAATAAAATCGTCTGCAAACTTTAATTCTGCAGCCATATGCTTCAACACGGCATTTGTGAAATGGGGATTGTTGTGAAGACTGTCTTCAATGTGATTCTTCGGAATAAAGCAGACTTCCATATCTTCTAAGGCTGTTGCGCTCAAATTGGTACGTTCTGATGCAATTACAGAGCGCTGCCCGAGAACTTCACCCTTTGTGGCTAGCTTTACAATTTGATCCCGACCGTTCTCACTCATTTTTGAGAGCTTTGAAATTCCTTCACGAACACAAAAGACCCCACTGAGGTGTTCGCCTTCTCGAAATATCGATTCCCCTTTTTTAATGCTTCGGGTTTCTTTGCTATCAGACATCCGCTTCAACTCCTCTTTTTTCAAGGCTTTAAAACTGTTCATCTGTCTAATAATACAATTTTCGCAACGCGAGTGTTCTTGGTCTGCCATATCGCAAACATACTAAATTCGCGTGTTTTTCAATCGAAGTGTTCCTATCGATCTACCGGAAAATCTTCATAAAAATCATCGAAAGTCTTGTCGGTTGTATAGGGCGATTTTAACACACGGTATACGGTATAAAGCAATGCAGCCTGTCCAATGCACACCAAGGCAAAGATCCATTGAAATCCGATGTTAAGTCCTGAACACACTACAATCAATACCAAAAGCACCGTAGTTATCACCACCCACACTATTCCATTTTTCATCATTTTTATGTAAAAGATACAATAAAATAAGGGTGTAGATTGTCAAGAAAATCACAAAACCAGAGCTGACAAAAATCATATTTTTTGAATAAGGAACACACCAACTTTGTCGTATCAAAAATTAGCCTTGCTATTCATGCACGATACAACTCAATGTTTCCATTGTGGGGATGCTTTCACCACCGTAAAAATAGAACACAACAACAAGTTCTTCTGTTGTCACGGATGCCAGACCGTATATGACATTCTGAATGAAAGTAATCTCACGTACTATTACGATTTAGATAAGAACCCAGGTACATCCCCCTCCCGTTTTGAAGGTAAATTTGATTTTTTAGAGAATGAGCGTATTGTTCAACAATTGCTAGCGTTTGATGAAAACAATGTTCAAGTGGTTTCTTTTACGATTCCTGCCATACACTGTAGTTCCTGTATTTGGGTGTTGGAAAACCTACATAAACTACAACCAGCAGTACAAAGTGTTCAGGTTAATTTTCCGAAGAAAACTGCCCGAATTACCTACAATTCAGAACAAGCAACGTTGCATCAAATCGTATTGTTACTTTGCTCCATAGGCTATGAGCCTTATATTTCTCTAGACGATTCTACAAAGAAATCATCGAACATAGACAGAAGCTTGATCTATAAACTGGGGGTGGCCGGTTTTGCTTTTGGCAATATCATGTTTCTTTCCTTTCCTGAATACTTTGAAGTAAGCGAATTCTGGCTCGATCAATTCAAACCACTTTTTAGATGGTTGATGTTTGCTTTTGCCCTTCCCGTGGTGTTCTACGCTGCACAAGATTACATGGTCTCAGCCTTTAAGAGCTTACGCGCCAAAATGCTGAACATTGACGTTCCCATTGCTTTAGGCATTCTGGTTTTGTTTTTACGGTCTACCATAGAAATTGTTATGGATTGGGGCACGGGTTTTTTTGATAGTCTTTCAGGATTGGTCTTTTTCCTGCTACTAGGGAAATTTTTCCAACAAAAAACCTATTCTTATCTCTCTTTTGAACGGGATTACAAATCGTATTTCCCTATTGCCGTTACCAAATTATCGAATCACACTGAGGAACAAACACAGGTCAACGACCTCCTTCCTGGCGATAGAATTCTAATTCGAAACGGTGAACTGCTCCCTGTAGACGGAATTTTGATTCGTGGCAATGCCTTGATCGATTATAGCTTTGTAACTGGTGAAGCAGAGCCTGTGGTTAAAACATCGGGAGATACCTTGTACGCTGGCGGTAAACAACAGGCCGGTGTTTTGGAAGTTGAAGTGATAAAATCGGTTACCCAAAGCTACCTTACCCAATTGTGGTCTAACGACGTATTTGCGAAGCATCGGGTTCCCTTTTACAAAAGTATTACAGACACGGTTAGCCAGCATTTCACGGTAAGTCTGCTTATCATCGCGCTCTTGGCCACAACGTTCTGGATCTATTATGAACCCTCCTTAGCGCTCAACGTATTTACAGCCGTACTCATCGTTGCCTGTCCCTGTGCTATTGCCCTGGCAGCACCCTTTACGTTAGGAAACATGCTGCGCATCTTCGGAAGGCATAAATTCTATGTAAAAAATAGTGCCGTGATTGAACGGCTTACGGAAATTGACACCATCGTGTTTGATAAAACAGGAACCCTTACAAGTCATCAAAAAGGTATGGTTTCTTATGAGGGTGTGGAACTCACTCCTTCTGAAAGTTCTTTGCTTACGGCTACCCTCCGTGCTTCAAATCATCCTTTGAGTCGCTCCATCTATGAGCTTTTGAAGGAAAAAGAAATTTATACCTTGGATGAATTTGACGAAGAAATCGGCCAAGGGATTACGGGAAGAAAAGCATCACATAAAATAAAGGTAGGCTCCTTTCCTTTTGTTTCCGATAAAAGCAGCTCAAGAACAACAAATACCTCTGCCAACCGAACAGCAGTGCATTTAAGCAGTGATGACGAGTACAAGGGCTGTTTTGTATTCTACAATGAATACAGGAATGGAGTGCAGTCTATATTTGAAACACTAGCAGCGTCCAATTCCCTTGTTGTGCTTTCGGGAGATAACGAAGGTGAAAAGAAGTATTTGGCTGCCCTCTTGCCCCCAAAGACCCAACTGGTTTTTAACCAAAAACCTAATGACAAACTAAACTTCATAAAAAACCTGCAGGAACAGGGAAAAAAGGTGTTGATGGTGGGTGACGGGTTGAACGATGCTGGGGCGCTCGCTCAAAGCGATGTGGGCATCGCGATTTCAGAAAATGTAAATGTATTCTCACCCGCCTGTGATGGTATTTTGGATGCTTCCCGATTCACAGATTTCGTGCAATTTATTTCACTCTCCCACAAAGCCAAAGCGGTTATTAAATACGCCTTTATCTTTTCCCTTTTTTATAATGTAATCGGTTTAGGTTTTGCAATCTCAGGACAACTAACACCTGTAGTTGCTGCTATTCTAATGCCGTTGAGCTCGATTAGTATCGTCATTTTCACGACGCTATACACCTATTTTCTAGGGAAGAAACTTTCTGCTAGCAACCAAAATCAATATGGCTAGACCTCCCTTTAAAAAAGGTTGTCCAACTGACAAAAGTCATAGTTTAAGGAATAACCTCCCTGTAATTTTACACCGTTAATTCAAAGAAACATGAACATCATTTATATGCTTTTAGCCATCAGTGTGATTGTTGCCATTGCCTTTTTTGTGGCCTTCGTGGTGAGCGTGAGAAAAGGGCAGTACGATGATGTATATACCCCATCGGTACGCATGCTTTTTGACGATGAGCTAGTCACCGAACCACAGGACAAAGAACCAATTGAAAATCAATCTATCCCAACCCAAGATCAACAAAAATAACTATGGAATTAGACAAGTTTTATTACGACAATAAAATCGTTCGTAAATTCATTATCGCCACCCTTTTTTGGGGTATTATTGGCATGAGTGTAGGACTACTACTGGCCTTTATGTTTTTATTTCCCAATCTAACCGATGGTATCTCTTGGCTGAGTTTCGGAAGGTTGCGTCCGCTGCATACCAATGCCGTCATTTTTGCCTTCGTGGGAAATGCCATCTTTGCTGGGGTGTATTATTCTAGCCAACGACTCTTAAAAGCCCGGATGTGGAAAGATTGGTTGAGCAACTTTAACTTTTGGGGTTGGCAATTGATTATTGTAGGAGCGGCCATTACCCTTCCATTAGGTTATACCACCTCGAAAGAATATGCCGAACTCGAATGGCCTTTTGATATCGCCATTGCTTTGGTGTGGGTGGCCTTTGGTGCCAACCTTATCGGAACTATTCTGAAACGTAGACAGCGCCATTTGTATGTTGCCATTTGGTTCTACATTGCCACATTCGTAACCGTAGCAGTGCTACATATTGTGAACAGTATTGAACTGCCCATTAGTGCCCTTAAAAGCTATTCTGCTTATGCCGGAGTACAAGATGCGCTTGTGCAGTGGTGGTATGGTCATAACGCGGTGGCGTTTTTCCTGACCACTCCCTTCTTGGGACTGATGTATTATTTTGTTCCAAAAGCGGCGAATAGACCCGTGTATTCCTACCGACTCTCAATTATTCACTTTTGGTCATTGATTTTCATCTATATCTGGGCAGGACCCCACCACCTATTATATACATCCCTACCAGGTTGGGCACAGAGTTTAGGAGTAGCATTTTCAGTGATGCTCATTGCACCCTCTTGGGGTGGAATGATCAACGGACTTCTAACCCTGCGTGGAGCTTGGGATAAGGTTCGTACCGACCCTGTTTTAAAATTTATGGTGGTAGCCATCACCGGATATGGTATGGCCACCTTTGAAGGACCTATGCTTTCGCTGAAAAATGTAAACGCCAT
>JAWWCH010000032.1:0-10524 GCA_033720575.1 Marinirhabdus sp. | reverse complement strand
GAACTTAGAACTCCTTAAAGTCATTGTATTTCCTGAAGTGGTTACCGTTGCAGGGAATTCAATGTTATTGGTCTTTCCCTTAATGGTTAAATTACCTTTTACGGTCGCATTGTTGGCTTCGCCTTCAACACCTGTGATTTCAAAAGTTGCGGTTGGGTACTTATTGACGTTAAAAAAGTCACCTTCTTTACCTTCAACTGTTCCCATCAAGTGGCTCTCCAGATTTTCTTTTCCGTTGCCTGCTTCAAGATCGGTAACCTCAATACTCGTCATATCGATGGTAAATTCACCTGATTGGATCATACCTTCAACAACTGCCATTTCACCAGAAGCCACCTGTACGGTTCCTGTATGCGTTCCCGTAGGTTTGCTTCCATTCCAATTAATTACAGTGTTATCTGTATTCACTGTATACATAGCTGCAGTGTCTGCCGCAGTAGCTACGGTTTCAGCTTCTCCTGTTTTTGTTTCTTTGCCTTCGTTACATGCAGTAAACAGCACGGTGCTGCTTAAAGCAAGGATCAAAATTGCAATGTTCTTTTTCATAGTGTTTTCGCTTTAAATTTTGTTGAACGCAAAAGTATATTTTCGGTTTCTCTTTTCTTCTTAAGAAAATATTAAATAAAGCCGTGACATTTTGACATTTTCGGTCAATTGGCAGTACTTTTGCAACCCTCAGAGAAAATCAAAATACCGCTTATATGAGCAAGAAAGATAAAACCAAAGAAGAAGCACCAGAGATGGAGGTGGTCACTAAAGATACAGAAGAAGTGAATGGCAAAGAAAAAGATAGTGTTGCCAAAAAGGACGAGATAGCTGAATTGCAAGATCAAGTGGCTGCCGAAAAAGACAGGTACTTACGCCTATTTGCTGAATTTGAAAACTACAAGAAACGTACAGGAAAAGAACGTATTGAGCTTTTTAAAACCGCTAGCCAAGAGGTTATGATTGCCCTGCTTCCTATTTTGGATGATTTTGATCGTGCCTTGGCCGAGATTAAAAAGAGCGATGACGACGATCATTTCAAGGGAGTGAATCTAATCAACTTAAAATTGCGAGAAACGCTAAAGTTAAAAGGTCTTGAACCTATTGATACCAAACAGGGCGAAACTTTTGACGCAGAAGTGCATGAAGCCATTACACAGATACCTGCACCAGATGAAAAACTAAAGGGTAAAATTATTGACGTAGTGGAAAAGGGATATACCCTTGGCGATAAAATTATACGCTTTCCAAAAGTAGTGATAGGACAATAACAACGTATGAAAGAAGATTTTTACGACATTCTCGGAATTTCAAAGAATGCATCAGAGGCAGAGATTAAGAAAGCATATCGCAAGATGGCGATTAAATATCACCCTGATAAAAACCCGGGAGATGTCAAAGCAGAAGAGAATTTCAAGAAAGCGGCAGAAGCTTACGAAGTTTTAGGCAACAAAGAGAAACGTGCCCGATACGACCAATACGGCCATCAAGCATTTGAAGGCGGTGGTTTTGGCGGTGGCGGTATGAACATGGAAGACATTTTCAGCCAATTCGGAGATATCTTTGGCGGTGCCTTTGGCGGCGGGGGCGGTTTTAGCGGTTTTGGTGGTTTTGGCGGTGGCGGTAGACGCACCGTTAAAGGTAGCAACCTGCGTATTCGCGTAAAACTTACGTTGGAAGAAATTGCCAATGGCGTTGAGAAAAAGATTAAAGTCAAACGGAAAAAGCAAGCCGAGGGAACTACGTACAAAACCTGTACCACCTGTAACGGTCAAGGGCAGGTAACACGCATTCAAAATACCATTCTGGGAAGAATGCAGACCTCTGCACCGTGTACCACCTGTGGGGGTTCGGGACAGATTATTGATAAAAAACCTACCAACGCAGACGCACAAGGCATGCTCACTACCGAAGATACCGTGAGTATAAAAATTCCTGCAGGAGTTGTCGATGGAATGCAATTGAAGGTCTCAGGGAAAGGGAACGATGCGCCAGGTAATGGAATTGCGGGTGACCTTTTGGTGGCCATTGAAGAATTGCCGCACGAAAGCCTACAGCGAGAAGGTGATAATCTACACTATGATCTGTACGTAAGTTTCTCTGAAGCGGCTCTTGGAGCTTCAAAAGAAATCGATACAGTGACAGGAAAGGTGCGCATAAAAATTGAACCTGGGGTTCAAAGTGGTAAAATACTTCGACTTCGAAACAAAGGTGTACCGAGTATCAACGGCTACGGCACTGGTGATTTGTTGGTGCATGTCAATGTCTGGACGCCAAAATCATTGAACAAAGAACAGAAGGATTTCTTTGAGAAAATGAGTGGTGATGAGCACTTTCAGCCCAATCCCGAAAAAGAAGACAAGTCCTTTTTTGAGAAGGTAAAAGATATGTTTTCTTAACAAACTGTTAATTAATAAATTTTACTTATATTTGAATATCGCTTATTTATTAAGTGATATTTTTCTTTTTCATAGCAATTTTTTTCCCATCCTTGAATTCATTTGAGGGTGGGTTTTGTTTTTACGAAATACCGTAACAAATTCTTTCAATATGTTACTAACCGAATAAATAAACCAAATACGTCAATTGCGAACTTCAGCAAATCAATATCTTTACTTCTACTAAGAATCATTATGGAAAAATTACTGGTTGCAGAACATGTTTCTAAATCTTTTGGAGAATTCAAAGCACTCAACGATGTGTCTATTGAAGTTCCAAAAGGTAGTGTTTTCGGACTTTTAGGTCCGAATGGCGCAGGTAAAACTACCTTCATTCGAATTATCAATCAGATTACGATGCCCGATACGGGCAAAGTGATCTTAGATGGTGAGCCCTTACAGCCACACCACATCCAGCACATTGGTTATTTGCCCGAAGAACGAGGGCTGTACAAATCTATGAAAGTGGGAGAGCAAGCGCTGTATCTCGCACAATTGAAGGGGTTGTCTAAGTCTGAGGCGAAAGCCCGACTAAAGTATTGGTTTGACAGACTTGAAATTGGTGATTGGTGGAACAAGAAAATACAAGAGCTTTCAAAAGGAATGGCGCAAAAAATCCAATTTGTGGTTACGGTATTGCACGAACCCAAACTCTTGATTTTTGATGAACCCTTTAGTGGTTTCGATCCCATTAATGCCAATCTTATCAAAGATGAAATTTTAAAACTCCGAGATGACGGAGCTACCGTTATTTTTTCGACCCACCGAATGGAATCAGTTGAGGAAATGTGTGATCATATTGCCCTGATCAACAAATCGAATAAGATATTAGACGGTAAGCTCATCGATATCAAGCGGGCATACAAGAACAATACTTACGAAGTAGGGCTTGTAGCCGAAAATCACGATGCCATTACAGCCGAGTTGGATGCCAAATTTGAATTGTCACCCGCTACCTTCAAAACCATCAATAATGAACTTCAATATAAGATTCGTATACCAGAGAACGCCTCTGCCAACGATTTAGTGACCTTTCTCACGACCAAAGGGCAGCTCACCCACTTTGTGGAAGTGATTCCTACAGCAAACGATATCTTTATTGAAACGGTACATAACAACTAAACATTCAGCACAATGAACCACTTATCTCTTATCATAAAGCGGGAATACCTCACCAAGGTGCGAAACAAATCGTTCATTATCATGACGTTTTTGAGTCCGTTGATCATGGTGGCCATTTTCACCTTAGTGGGCTATCTATCGCAATTGAATAATGACAAGGTTCGGATCATCTCGGTATTGGATGAAAGCGGACTTTTCTCCACACAATTTGAAAGTGACGATAATTTGAAGTATGAAGCCGTTACCGGACTTTCACTTTCTGAAGCCAAGGCGCTTACGGAAGAGAACGGGAACTATGGGTTGCTCTATATTCCTGACAGTGACCAGATCGATGAATTGGCAAAAAGTATCACGTTTTATTCTGAAGATTCACCTTCTTTAGGTACGTTAGATGATATCGAAGACGCCATTCGTGATAAAGCGAATGCCATAAAGCTCACTGAAGCAGGTATGGATGCCGATAAAATTAATGCCCTTCGGGTTCGAATCGATACCAAATTGGAAACCTTTAGAGGAGAAGAAACTTCAAAATTAGGTTCGGGTATCAAGTTGATTTTCGGTGGAGCAGCGGGTTATTTGTTGTTCATGTTTATTATTATCTACGGAAATATGATCATGCGTAGCGTGATCGAAGAAAAAACCAGTCGCATTATTGAAGTCATCATTTCCTCGGTGAAACCCATCAAACTTTTGTTGGGTAAAATATTAGGGACCTCACTCGCAGGGGTTACGCAATTCGCCGCTTGGGTCATCTTACTCGGATTGTTCAGTATTGTGGCGTCGTCTATCTTCGGAATAGATCCCGGAGCCATGCCCCAGCAACAGGAGGCTATGGCACAGGCTGAAGCCGTGGGAGGGGCAGAAAGTATTATTAAGGATGTGTTTGTTGAAATCAATAATCTGCCGATAGCCAATTTGGTAGTCATGTTCTTGCTGTTCTTCATCGGAGGATATTTACTGTACGCCTCTTTATATGCGGCCATTGGCGCTGCCGTAGATAGTGAGACCGATACGCAACAGTTTATGTTACCATTGCTCATGCCATTAATATTAGCCGTTTATGTTGGGTTTTTTACGGTCATCGATAATCCCCATGGTACGGTAAGTCAGGTGTTTTCATACATTCCATTTACCTCTCCGGTTGTGATGTTGATGCGAATACCCTTTGGTGTTCCCATATGGCAACAAATTATATCGGTGGTCATTTTATTTGCTACCTTTATTGGCACCGTTTGGTTCGCTTCAAAAATTTACCGAGTGGGAATACTCATGTACGGTAAAAAGGCGAGTTACAAAGAATTGGCAAAGTGGCTTAAATACTAGCAATGTTTCAATCAGATCAAAAAGTTACAGAAAAATTAGAGGAAGTTGTTACTCAAGATATTTGGGGTGCAATCAAAGAATTTTTAGACCTGGGCTTGCATTTTGGTGAAGGTGATAAACAAATCCATATCACCATAGGGTTGCTATTGGTGGTAACCATTGCTTTCATAGTAGCTAGCTTTATACTCAAATACATTCGCAAATTCCTTACGCGAAAGATGGAAGAAACCGATAAACAGAAGTTTATCAGTGTTTTCAAGTTCATCAAGTACATTACCTATATCATCGTGGTGTTCGCAACCTTGAGTCTTGCGGGTTTCAACATTACTCCTTTTCTAGCAGCTTCAGCGGCGTTATTGGTAGGATTAGGTCTTGCGTTACAAGATCTTTTTCAAGACATTATTGGAGGCTTGTTTATCATCGTAGACAAATCATTATTGGTGGGTGATATTATTGAAACCGATGGTAGGGTGGGTCGTGTTATAGACATCAAGCTACGAACCACGAGAGCAATTACAAGGGATGACAAAATCATCATCATTCCAAATCATAAATTCATTAAGGATACCATCTATAACTATACCCAAAACCATCGCACTACCCGTGAATTGGTGCGCGTTGGGGTGGCGTATGGTAGTGACACACGTTTGGTGGAGTCGTTACTGCTTGAAAGTGTGAGCAAACAACCGGGCGTTCTAAAGAGCCCGAAACCGTTTGTCCTTTTTGAAGATTTTGGTGATTCTGCTTTGGTCTTCAGCGTTCATTTCTTCATCAGTGATAGTTTTGTAGACCCAAAAATTAAAAGTCAGATACGTTTTCGGATCGATCAGTTATTTCGAGATAATAAGGTTACCATTCCGTTCCCGCAACGCGATGTGCATTTGTTTACCCAATCCAATTCAAACGGCTAAGTACTTTTTTACATTTTTTATGACAACGCTAACAGTACGGCTCATATAGGATATGTAATTTTAACACATCTAATATCCCTTTATGAATTTCGAAAAGCCTTCAATGAGAAAGTGGTTGTCATGTATTACACTTTTTGTATCCACAGTTTGTTTTGCACAGTTAACCGACCTTGCCAGAATTGAGTACACATACTTTCCACAAGATGATTCAGATAATTCATTTAAGCGTTTCAGAGCGTTTGCCAATGTACCTTTTCAAGTTGATGATGACGCTTACATTGTGTCGGGTCTTGAATATCGAAATGTAAACGTAGTATTGGGAGATCCCCTTCCATTCAATAAAAAGGATATTGAGCATTTCCAAAACTTTGTACTTACCTTAGGGTATACCGATAAAATGGAAAGTGGTTGGAGATATGCCCTGCAGGGAGAGGCACGATTGGCCTCAAACCTGGAAGCAAAGATGGTGAGTGACGACTTTATCTTTGGGGGAAGTTTCTATTTCATCAAAGATAAAACGGGCGATAATCTTGAAGATGCTCCTAAAAAACCGTGGCGCTTGGTACTAGGGCTTAACTATTCAACCACCGCCGGTAGACCATTCCCTTTGCCCTTTGTAAACTATTATCGCGAATTTGCCCCGAAATGGTCGTACGGACTTGGGGTGCCCAAATCGAATCTCAAATATGAATTCATTCCGAAGCATCAACTTCAGTTATTTGCTACCTTGGATGGATTTTTCGCGAATATCCAAGAGAACGTTGCCATTCAAGGAACCAATTTGATAGGTGAGAACATATCAATGACCGTGGCACTTGCCGGTCTTGGGTACGATTGGGAGTTTGTAGACCATTTTGTATTTTACGTTTATGGCGGTCACACCCTAATTAACGATATTCGCTTACGGAATTCAGATGGAGATGATGTATTCACCATCTCAGACACCAACAACTTTTATGCAAGAGGTGGTGTGAAACTTAAAATTTAACTATGGCTAAAATATTGATCATTGAAGACGAGGCTGCGATTCGTAGGGTTCTCGTCAAAATTCTTTCTGAAGAAAACGATAGTTATCAAGTAACTGAGGCCGAAGACGGCCTAGCAGGGATAGAACTCATAAAGAATGAGGATTACGACCTGGTACTCTGTGATATAAAAATGCCTAAGATGGATGGTGTTGAAGTGTTGGAGGCGCTTAAAAAGATCAAACCCGAAACCCCCATTGTAATGATTTCTGGTCATGGTGATCTTGATACGGCTGTGAATACCATGCGCTTGGGGGCATTCGATTATATATCAAAACCACCCGACCTCAACCGATTGCTGAACACAGTACGAATTGCCTTAGATCGTAAAGAGCTTGTGGTTGAAAACACCCGACTCAAAAAGAAAGTGAGTAAAAACTATGAGATGGTGGGTGAAAGTGACGCCGTAGTTCACATCAAAGAAATGATTGAAAAAGTGGCACCCACAGAGGCGAGGGTGCTCATAACCGGGCCCAACGGTACCGGAAAAGAGCTTGTGGCACATTGGCTCCATCAAAAAAGCGATCGGTCCAAAGGCCCGATGATTGAAGTGAATTGTGCTGCCATCCCGAGTGAACTGATAGAAAGTGAGCTATTTGGACACGTAAAAGGCGCATTTACCTCCGCAAATAAGGATCGAGCTGGAAAATTTGAGGCGGCCAATAGCGGCACCATTTTCTTGGATGAGGTTGGTGATATGAGTTTGTCTGCGCAAGCAAAGGTATTACGCGCCTTACAAGAAAACAAGGTGCAACGGGTTGGAAGCGACAAGGATATTAAAGTAGATGTGCGCGTTATCGCCGCTACCAACAAGAATTTGAAGAAAGAAATAGAGGAGGGGAACTTTCGGGAAGATCTGTACCATAGACTTGCTGTAATATTAATTAAGGTGCCACCTTTAAATGAGCGCCGTGAAGATATTCCACTCTTAGTTGAATACTTTACCGAAAAAATTGCGAACGAGCATGGCACAGCACAAAAGAAATTTTCGGCCAAAGCACTCAATAAGTTAAAGGAATACGATTGGACCGGTAATATCCGTGAATTGCGAAATGTGGTGGAACGACTTATTATTTTGGGAAGTGCTGAAGTGAGTGAAGAAGACGTTAAACTATTTGCAACCAAATAAAGTATGAAAGACATCCAAGCCTCCAAGTATAAGGTCACCCATCCGATCACGATCCAAGATCTAACGACTCATGAAGATTTTGGGGCGTCAGAAAAAAAATTGGAAAACGAATTAGAAGATACGAGAGAAAAACTTGGGGAGCTTCAAGATACCCTATACGCCCATGGGAAGTATGCAGTGCTGGTGTGTTTGCAGGGTATGGATACAGCTGGAAAAGACAGCCTGATTCGGGAAGTGTTTAAAGATTTTAACGCTAGAGGAGTGGTGGTACATAGCTTCAAGGTACCCACAGAACTTGAGAAAAAACACGATTTTCTTTGGCGACATTATATTGCCTTACCCGCTAGAGGGAAGTTTGGCGTTTTCAATAGAACCCATTACGAAAATGTGTTGGTGACACGGGTGCATCCTGAATATATTTTGGGTGAACACCTTCCGCATGTACACGGCGTGGAAGATGTGGATGAAGCCTTTTGGAATCGTCGCTTTGAGCAGATCAATGCCTTCGAAAAAACCATTGCCCAAAATGGAACGATCATTTTCAAATTTTTCTTAAATATTTCGAAGGAAGAACAAAAGAATCGCTTGTTGCGTCGCCTGGATAAGCCCAATAAGCGTTGGAAGTTTTCCCCCGGCGATTTAAAAGAACGAAAGCTGTGGGATTCCTACATGGAATGTTACCAAGAAGTGCTGAATCGAACTTCTAAAGATCATGCGCCATGGTTTGTGGTGCCTTCCGATAGCAAACCTGCTGCGCGACTTATCGTGGCAAGCATTTTGTTAGAGGAAATGAAGAAATATGACGATATACAAGAACCGCCATTAGATCCTGATGTGGCAGCAAAAATTGATGAGTACCGCGAACAATTGAAAACGGAGTAATGCGTTTTGTTGTAAGAATCAGTACTTTTATCAACGGCACCGTGTATTTGTGTCACCTAAATTTTCAGAACCCTACCCTATGAAAAAAAATCTCATATGCCTTTTTATTTGTACAATAGGTCTAACCACCTCGGGACAAAACGTAAATAAAGCCGATTCTACCCAACTTCGCAATATTTACGATATGGCTTTGCTGAATGGCAAAAGTTATGAATGGTTAGATCATCTCTCAAATGATATTGGAGGCCGTTTGTCTGGTTCGGTTGAAGCCGATATGGCCGTTCGATATACTGAAGCTGAGTTGAAAAAACTAGGTCTAGACAAAGTGTGGTTGCAACCGGTAATGGTGCCCAAATGGACACGCGGATTTAAAGAGTATGCCTACATTGAAACGGCTCCTGGTAGAACTTCAGTGGTAAATATCTGCGCCTTGGGAGGCTCTGTACCTACCAATCCCACAGGACTAAAAGCCGAAGTGATCGAAGTACAGAATTTTGAAGATCTTGAGCGCTATGGCCGTGAACAAATTGAGGGTAAAATCGTTTTTTATAATCGACCCATGCAAGCCAACCTTATCCAAACGTTTGAAGCTTACGGAGGTTGTGTAGATCAACGCTATGCTGGTGCCATGGAAGCGGCCAAATATGGTGCAGTAGGGATTGTGGTTCGATCCATGAACTTGCGTCAAGACGATTTGCCACATACTGGTGCCATGAGTTATGGAGATACCCCTCCAGAACAACGCATTCCGGCTTGTGCCATTAGTACAAACGACGCCGATTTTTTAAGCAATGCCTTGTCTATTAAACCAGATCTGAAGTTTTATTTCAAACAGAGTTGTAAAACACATGCTGATGTTGAGTCTTTTAATGTGATAGGTGAAATCACGGGCTCTGTGCACCCAGATAAATACATCGTGGTGGGGGGCCACCTAGATTCTTGGGATCTGGGTGATGGCTCGCACGATGATGGCGCAGGATGTGTGCAATCTATGGAAGTGCTAAGATTGCTCAAAAAGATCAATTACAAGCCGCGACACAGTATTCGCGTAGTACTTTTCATGAATGAAGAAAATGGATTGAGAGGCGGACGAAAATATGCTGAACAAGCCATGTTAAAAAACGAGAAACACATCTTTGCCCTTGAGAGTGATGCTGGTGGATTCACACCGAGAGGATTCTCATTTGATACAGACGACGCCAATTTTGCGCAAATTGAAAGCTGGAAACCACTATTTAAACCGTATTTAATCCATTATTTTGAAAAGGGTGGAAGCGGTGCAGATATCGGTCCGTTGAAAGATGGAACCGTCGTTTTAGCGGGCCTCCGTCCAGATTCACAGCGGTACTTCGATCATCATCATGCTGCCAACGATACCTTTGATGCGGTCAACAAACGCGAGTTGGAACTCGGGGGTGCTACCATGACTAGCCTGATCTATCTCATCGACAAATATGGGATTAAAAGTGAAATGTCTGAAGTGAAAAATTAAACCACCGAACAGACTACCACCACACCACAAAATATTTGAGCATTTCAGTTTCAGATTGCTCATAGACCAAAACCGAACGTTTCTCGTCAAGGGAAGCGTTCACATGTTTTAGAGAATCGTCAAAAGTGTGCCAATCCTTCAGCAAATGAGCCGGTAACAACCATTCTTTTTTCTGCGGAAGGGCGTACAGATGCGCTTTAGAGCGTTGTTCAAATTG
>JAWWCH010000031.1:0-10602 GCA_033720575.1 Marinirhabdus sp. | reverse complement strand
TGATAGTTCCTTTTTCTAAGGTGATGCGCTGAGAGGCATATTTTTTCCATAGCGGATTTCTACTAGCCACAACAAGGGCCCAAGGACGATTGGGATGGCACAGATATGAGATGATCTTTTCCGCATCTTCAACATCACAATGTTCTAACGGATCTTTCAAAAGCAAAAGTTGTGGCGTATTTATAATTGCCCTTGCAAGAATAATGCGGCGCGCAATCGTAAAGGGCAATTTACTTCCGTCAGAATACAGTACGGTGTTAATTCCGTTAGGTTGTTCCTTAACGAAGGGTAACAATCCTAAGTTGCTTAATACCTCCTGGAGATGGTCTTTGGTAATGCTAGGGTCTCCGAAAGTGATATTTTCAAGAATGGTTCCTTCAAACGGCAATTGATTGGGCAATACCTGCCCTACATGTGCTCTGAATGAATTAGGATGAACACCGGTCATAGAGAAATCATTGATGAAAATGCTTCCCGATGTCAAGTTGGTAAGGCCAGACATCACTTTGAGCAATGTGGTTTTTCCAGAACCTGACAGACCATCCAGAAGAATGCGATTATCTTTGGTAACCGTAAGATTTATGTTATTAAGCACCTGTTTGTTTTCAGGAGTTATAAAGGAGACATTTTCCAATTCTAAGCGAATGGGTTGATCTGTCAGAAATGGATTTTCACCTTCTTGAGGTTCCAATTCTTTATCTACCACCTGTCCTATTTTTTCCAAAGCAGTGAGAACGTCATAAAATTCTTCTAAGCCCGTTATGAGTTTTTCAACAGAATTTATGACCAATAAGATGATGATTTCCGCAGCCACGAACTGACCGATGTTCATTTGCTGGTTCAGTACTAAAAGTCCACCGATTACCAATAATCCCGCCGTGACCAATACCTTAAAGCCGATCATTTGGATAAATTGTAACACTAAGACCCGGAAATGGCTTTCTCTAGCTTCAAGGTAATCAGTTGTGAGCGCGTCGTTACGTTCCATGGAAAGATGGGTTTTTCCAGATAGTTTGAAACTGAGTAATGATCGTGCTACTTCTTGAATCCAATGTGCTACGCGATATTTATGCTTTGATTCATTAAGACTGGTTTCCAATCCTCTAAGGGCGGTGAATTTAAAAACCACATAGATGAGTAAGACTAACATAATCCCGTAAATAATGAAAAAGGGATGGTAGAAGGACAAGAGTGTGAGTCCGAAGATGATTTGAAGGAAGGCCGCTGGAAAATCCAATAGTATTTTAGACAGTCCCTTTTGCACCGTTAGTGTGTCAAAAAAGCGGTTCGCCAACTCTGGTGGATAATAATTTCGAAGCTCGTTCATTTTAATTTTAGGAAAACGATAGGCAAATTCAAAAGAGGAACGGGTAAAGATCTTCTGTTGGATGTTTTCCAAAATCCGGATTTGCATCAGCTGCAGAATGCCTTGAAAGGCAACGCCAAGGGTTACCAGAACTACCAGGACAATCCAAGAAGTAGACACTTGGGCGCCTTGAATGAGGTTTACGATGGCCTGAATACCTAAGGGCAGCGTCAGTGCCACCAATCCAGCAAAAATTGCATAATAGAAGATTTGCTTGATGTCTTTTTTGTCAAGTTGAAGCAATCCGATAAACCTGCGCCAAGGTGTCATGGTTTTTTTCATAGTAGCGAATTCTTTCAATGTTTATATGTTGATTTTAGTTTCAGATTGAATGCTGGAAATCACCAACTCACAATAGAACTTTACAATGTCATTATTTCCTTTTTCTACATCTGTTAGAGAAGGGAGGTGTCTAGAGAAGTAGTATTGTTGGTGGGCACCTTCAATAACGGTAGAGATAAGCATGTGGGGATATCTGTAATCGGGGTACAGCTCTAATACCATATCGCTTACGCGCTGCACAACACGCTTGTACGGTCTATAAAAGCCTTTTTTGTTCTCTTCGTCCACATTTTTGGTGTGATATGCTTTTGAAGATTCTGAAATGATGATACGCTGCAACAGGGCTTCATCGATATAGGAAAAACGTTGGTCTTTTGACACTTTTTGGGTTAATAACTGAATGGCGTCCAAAAGTTTTTTTTCTGAAGCCGGAACATTCGTAGTGGCTAAGGCCAATCTGTATTCTACCCAACTCCAATACCAGTTCAGTAGATAAAGTAATAGGGTGTGTTTGCTGTCAAAATATCGGTAAATCGATGATTCATTCGATCCAATCTTGAGTCCTAGTTTTTTGAAAGTAAAACATTCAAAGCCAAGTTCATCCATAAGCTCAATACTTTGGGAGACGATTTTTTTTCCTAGCTCTGATGATTCAGGGTCTTTCTGGTACAGCCCTTCATCAATTTTTATATGTAGTGGCAATGATTTCATGCTTCAAAATTAAAAGTAATACTATTATAATAAAATAGTTTAACTATGATTTAACAAAGCTATGCTTTCAAATTGGATATTTTTGATAAAAATGAAAACGGTATGATGATTCTTAAAGTTGTGGGAACAGATGTTCAGGTGCTAGAAGAAATAGCCCAGTTGCTCATTGATGAGAAATTAATTGCTGTGGCCACAATAGAAGGGCCAGCAAAATTTTATAGCGCCAATTCCGCTACGGCTGAAAGACACGTGCTTAGCGGCATTTCTAAGTCGTTATTGTTTAGAACAATCAATGAGGTGCTGCGCAAGAAGTATGGTGAAAAGATGCCCTTGTTATATTCTGAGCCTATAATAATGCTAGATCCTGATCATACCGAAAAGATTTTAGCTGCACTAGTAAAAACCTAAAAGTATCCGTACATTTAGCCCGCTAAAGGGCTATTAACTCAGTTGGTTCAGAGTGTCACGTCGACAACGTGGAAGTCATTGGTTCGAATCCAATATAGCCCACTTTTATTTGTCTATAGTACCTCCAGCACGCGTTCTAATGCCATTCCTCTAGAGCCTTTAATCAAGATGTGATTCGAAGAAAATGTGTTGTTTTTTAAAGACGCCTTAAAATCTTCGAAGGTTTTAGATAGGGTTATATGGGCGCCACTGTGAGTTGTTTTGAAGAAATTTTCACCTACCAAATACACCTTGCCAAACGGATGTTTTTCTAGATACGAAGTAATCTGCTGATGTTCATCCGCTGCTGCTTCTCCCAATTCAAACATGTCGCCCAGAATAAGTACTTTATGTTCACCATTGCTTTGTTCGAAATTCTCAATGGCAGCCATCATACTTGTCGGATTTGCATTATAAGCGTCCAAAAGAATGTGATGCCCGTTTTTTTCAATCAGCTGTGACCTATTATTGCTAGGAATATATCCTTCAATAGCTGTTTTAATGTTACTGGGGGATACTTTAAAGTACTGTCCGATGGCAATTGCGGCTGCAATATTGTGATAGTTGTATTTGCCCACAAGATTGCTTTTAATGTGCTGGTCATGATACTTTACCAAAATAAACTCTGAAGCATCCAACAGATGAATAGGGCAGTCTGATGAATCCGTGCCGAGGGTATAGCGTGATAAATGCAATGAAAGTTCCATCTGTTTCGGGTCGTTTGCGTTTGTAAATGCCGTCCCGTCACTTTGCTTGAGAAAAGCATATAGTTCTGTTTTGCCTTTGATGACACCTTCCACACCACCAAAACCCTCAAGATGCGCCTTGCCGAAATTAGTTATATAGCCGTAATCGGGTTGTGCAATGCTGCAAAGTTTTTCAATCTCTTTTTGATGGTTGGCACCCATCTCAACGATACCCATTTCGGTCCCTGAATACATGTCCAGTAATGTGAGTGGCACACCGATGTGGTTGTTCAGGTTGCCTTTTGTGGCAGAGATGGTATATGTAGTGCTCAGTACAGCGGCTATCAATTCTTTGGTGGTTGTTTTTCCATTGCTGCCCGTGAGACCAATGATGGGAAGGTTCAGATAGTTGCGATGAAACATAGCAAGTTGCTGTAGCATTGAGAGTACATCCTTGCACAAAATGGTTTTGCCGGAGCTCTGATGGTGCTGTAAATCGTCTATTACGGCATGGCTGGCACCTCGCTCAAGTGCTTCATTTGCAAAAGTATTACCGTTGAAATTGTCACCTTTTAAGGCGAAAAACAGACAGTTTTCGGTAATTTTTCTTGTGTCTGTGCAAACTCCGTTGCTTTTAAGGAATAGGTTGTGAAGGGCTTCAATTTGCACGGTGCGGAAATATTTAAGTTGAGATAAAGGTATAAAAAAACCCTTCTTTACATTTTCAGTATAGAAGGGTTTTTAATTTAGTTCAATATTTTAGTGTCTTGGACGCTTTCCTTTCTTGGATTTTGACCCTACACGAGACATAGCACATCTAAATCCGATGTAATCGGTGGCCATATCTTGTGGGAAATATCGGCGTTGTGCTGGGTCTAACCAGTAATCACGATCTCTCCATGATCCGCCCTTGTACACTCTAACTTCATTATCGATAAGCGTTGTACGTGAGCTTGATTTGTCATATGAGCGGTCTAATGTTCCAGTACTGTCTGCCGTTACCATATGTTTCGGAGAATTGTACATGCGTTCTGACTCGTTTTCACCGTCGCCTTCACCATCGAAATCACTAAACGATGAATAGTAACGCGTTGATCGCTTGTCACCATCACGGAAATCTCGGTTATCACTATCAGAGAAATTGGTTCGTAAGTAGGTTTCTTCCTCGTCCACTGGAATTTGAGCAATTTCACCAGGGAAATTCCTTGCCACAATCTTACCGTTGCTCAATGTGTCATATACAATTGAATCTGCAGTGACGATTTTTACTTTTCCATCTTCACCGATAGCATTCTTGGTATATACGTTACCACGGTAATAGTTGAAATCGTTAAATTCATCATCAACAATAGGGCGATATACATCGGCTACCCATTCTGCAACGTTACCAGCCATGTCATATAGTCCAAAATCATTAGGCTCATACGACTTCACTTCAGCTGTGATATCGGCGCCATCATCACTCCATCCAGCAATTCCTCCGTAATCACCATCTCCTTGCTTAAAGTTAGCCAATTGGTCACCACGGGTTCTTCTTTTACCTGAGCGAGTATACTGTCCGTCCCACGGATATTTTTTTCTTCCTCTGTAAACGTTATAATTTCTTAAGCCCACAAGGCCAAGAGCAGCATATTCCCATTCTGCTTCAGTAGGTAAGCGGTAATCCGGCAACAACAATCCGTCTTTACGCTGCACATATAAGTTAGTACTGTCTTTACTTTTCTTTGCCAAACTTGCAGAACGTTTACCTCCTTTGGTAATGGAATCATTTCCACCATAGGTCTGACTCGGAGCGTTCAAATAGGTGTCTGTGTTAAACGTTTCACCAGGCTCTACTTCGTAACGTGCGTTTCTCGCGGTAAATCCTTCTTCTTCCAAGATGAGCTCAGTCACACGATCGCTTCTCCAATTGCTGAAGTCCACAGCTTGAACCCAACTCACACCCACTACTGGGTAATTTGCATATGCCGGGTGGCGCAAATAATTGTTAGTCATTACTTCATTGAACCCTAAACGGTTTCTCCATACCAAAGTATCGGGTACGGCTCCATTGTAAATTCTTCTGTATTGCTCTTCTTCTGGAGGAAAAACACGCTTTAACCAATCTAAATATTCAAGGTACATAAGGTTGGTTACCTCGGTTTCATCCATGTAGAAAGATTGAACGTGTTGTTGGTTGGGAGAGTTGTTCCAGTCGTGCATAGGATCATCCTGTACACGGCCCATGGTGAACGTTCCACCTTCAATAAAGACAAGGCCAGGACCGGTCTCTTGCTCCTTTGCTTGTGGGTTATACTGAAAACCACCTTCTTTGGAATTCATTTTCCATCCGGTGGCACGAGAACTATTTTTATAGTCTCTAGATTTGTTACAACTTGCAACTAAGGCCGTTACAGCCAATAATAACACTGCTTTTAAGGCTAAGTTTTTTATCATGTTCATAGGTTCAATTATGAAAAAATTGGGTTCGCAATATAACAATTAACGCTAAAAGCACAATAATATTTTACTATTAATGCGCTGTAAGGCACGTATTTTATACCCGACCCACTGTCTAACGTATGTTTTGTCCTATTATTATGGTGGAATCAATTAATCTTCCAAAAAACTTTAAAAAGTACCTTATACTAACTGTATATTTGAAGCGTTACAACTAATGATGAAAAAGTTATTACTCCTATTGGTATTCTTTGCTGTGTCTTTCGGCGTTTTTTCTCAGACCAAACAGGTTGTGGTGCCATGGAAAAGCGAGCGGGGTACTAAAGCGATTGACCGTGCAGCAAGCAAGCAACAAGATCGTGCCCCTGAAGTGTCAGCTATCGGATTACAGCTAACAGACGAAACGGTGTTGTACCAGTATCAATGGGATGATACAGGAATAGTAGACAAAAACTCGTTGCAGATATCAAATGTAGTCTACGCTCCAGTTTCAGCGGCCGAACTGAAAAAAATCAATACCAAGTTGGTACCTAATAGCTATTCCGCTAGTATTGCTTCCTTAGCATCTAGAGGACTCACACAGACTCGAATTTCAATTTCTCCTGTGGTGCGCCAAGGGGGCAGGTTTCAAAAAATTGTATCGTTTACGGCGAATTACCGATATACCAATCAAAGAACAAGTGGCAACCGTATGCCCATCACAAATTCGGTTTTGGCAAATGGCAATTGGTACAAGTTTAAGGTAGACGAGACGGGGGTATATCGCATAACCAAGGATTTTCTCAATAGTATCGGTATGAATACCGATGGGGTAAATCCAAGGAACCTTAAAATTTATGGACATGGCGGAAAACCATTGCCACTATATTCTGGAGTACCGGTAGCCTTCGACTTGCCAGAGAATGCCATTCAGGTAGTGGGTGAAGGAGATGGTTCGTTTGACTCGGGTGATTTTATTCTGTTTTACGGAATAGGCACAAAAGGATACGACCTTGAAAATGACACCAATCTAAATCCGTACAGCGATGAAGCTTATTATTACGTCACGGCAACTGGCGGACCCGGTAAGCGGGTGGTGGATATGACAGAGCCTTCAGGTGCTGCTACAACGACGATCAATACCTTCGACGCTTATCAGTACCACGAATTGGATGAGGTAACTCCGGCGCGTGTGGGGCGAAGATGGTTTGGAAATCGCTTTGATATTGAGAGCGAACAAGAATTTACCTTCGAATTTGAAAATATCGTAGTCAATGAGGATATGAGGGTAACAGTGAAGGCAGCAGCAGCGTCAGAAAGAGCGAGTACCTTGGCAATTTCCATAAATGGCGCCACAGTAGATCCAATAAATTTTACAGCCATTGGCTCTACGGCGTTGTTACGAACCGGAAGCCAGAATTATAATCTTGCCGCGAATGGAGAAACGGTAACCGTAAACTTGGAATATAAAAACTTAGGCAATCCATCTGCTATTGGTTACCTTGATTATATCGGGGTCTGGGCCAAGCGCCGTCTCGCAGGTACAGGTTCACAATTGGCTTTTCAGTTCAATGACGCGGCTACCATCTCTGGTATTGGATCATTTGATATTTCAAATGCTTCTGAATTCTCCCAAGTTTGGGATGTGAGTGTGCCTAGCGCCATCACCAAAATAGAGAATGAATCGGGTAGCAGTACTTTTAGTTTTAAGGCAAACCTAGGGCAAATTCGCAAATATGTAGCCATCAATCCAAACAATTACTTAGATCCGATCGAGGCAATCAATAGTAACGTTCCCAACCAAGATTTAAAGGGCAGTGTATTGACCGATGCTTCAGGGAATTTCAGCGATATTGATTATTTAATTGTAACAGCCCCATTTTTACTCCAACCCGCACTGCGCTTAGCAGATCATCATAGAAATTTAAGCGGAATGCGTGTTAAAGTGGTAACCACAGATAAGATATATCAAGAGTTCAGTTCAGGAAAGCAGGACATCAGCGCGATTAGAAATTTCGTGAGATATATATATGATAATGCTTCGGCTCCTTCTGAAGCCATCAAATATCTTTGTCTATTTGGCGACACCTCAGTAGATTACAAGAATAGGTTGCCCGATAACAATAACATTGTGCCTACGTTCCATACCTTGCAGAGCGTAAGTACCGCGACATCTTTTATGAGCGATGATTTCTTTGGCAGTATCGATGCCAACGAAGGTACTATAGGTGGCGTGTTCGTGAACGAAGAAGGGGTTTTAATTGATTCAAATAGTGCAGATATCGATCAATTAGATATCGCGGTAGGTCGTATTCTGGCCGATAATGTGCAATTGGCGAATACCATGGTCGATAAAATTGTACACTACGCATCACGGGCTTCTTACGGAAATTGGCGCACAAATTTTGTCTTGATTTCGGATGACGTAGATGCACAGTTTGAATATACAGACCTACAATTGAATTTAGATAATCTTGGAGACGATATCTCTGATAACAAACGATTTGTCAACGTTAAAAAAATTCATACCGATGCGTTTCTACAAGAAACCTCGGCCGGTGGAGATCGGTATCCCACAGTGGTGAAAGAAATTCAGAATAAAACCGAGGTGGGTGCGCTCATTATTAACTATTTCGGTCATGGGGGAGAAGATGGCCTCGCTAAAGAATTCATCTACACCAAAGGTGTGGCAGAAAACCTCCGTAATATTGATAACTTGCCTTGCATCGTTACGGTGACCTGTGAATTTACAAAATTTGATGATCCGCAACGTATCACGGCTGGAGAATTGACGTATTGGAATCCTGAGGGCGGAGCCATTTCCTTGATAACCACCACGCGCTCTATTTTTGTATCCACCGGGGTCTCATTCAATAGAGCCCTTGCTCCAGAATTGTTTGGTTTCGACACAAATAATATTCCGCCCCCTGCAGAAGCGACGCGTCGTGCAAAAAGAATGATTTCAGATAAAACGAGAAGGGTGGTATTTTTTATAGGTGATCCGGCTTCTAAGTTGGCATTCCCCGACCCAAGCATACGATTAACTACCGTCAACGGGGCTCCTATAACTCCCAATAGTCCGCCGTTGCAAGCATTGAGCAAAGTTACGTTGGGAGGTGAAGTAACCGACGCCTCGGGCAATGTGCTGTCTAATTTTAATGGCATTTTAGAAGCCAAACTGTTTGATAAGAATGTGGAGCGGATCACGTTGGGAAATGATGGCGTCCGCGATAATGAAGATGATTTGGATGGCGATGGCATTCCAGGTAACCAAGATCTGCTGCAAATGAAATTCAAAACTTTAGGGGAAGGACTCTTTAACGGACAGGCAACCGTTACGAATGGAAGATTTGAGATTGAGTTTGTAGTGCCGCGCGATATCCAAATCCCGGTCGGAACCGCACGGTTTAGCATGTATGCTGAAAATAATATTGCGCTGCAAGATCAAGCAGGGGTCAATGAAATCATTAAAGTGGGAGGGCTTAATGAAAATGCAGCGGCCGATAATACCGGACCGCGAATTAACCTGTTCATGAATGACGAGAGCTTTGTTTCCGGTGGTATTACGAATGACAGTCCGATTCTTCTCGCGAAACTAGAAGACGAAAATGGGATCAATACGGCCAGTGGTATCGGTCACGATATGATCGCCATCTTAGATGGAGATGAATCGAACCCCATTGTGTTAAATGAATTTTATCAATCGGAAGTAGATGATTTCACACGCGGTACCACAACCTATAACTTGAGGGATCTTGAGAAGGGGCTGCATACGTTAACGCTCAAGGCGTGGGATGTATATAACAATTCTTCCACGGCAGACATACAATTTATTGTTACTGGGAGTGATGAACTCGAAATAACAAGAATACTGAACTATCCGAATCCATTTGTTAACTATACTGAATTTTGGTTCAATCACAACCGTCCGTTTGAGCCGCTCGAGGTACAGGTGCAAGTGTTTACTGTTACCGGAAAAGTAGTATGGACAAAAAGCCAGACCATTACAACCGACGGTTTCCTATCACGAGATATTGTGTGGGATGGTAGAGACGATTTTGGTGATCGTATCGGAAAAGGAGTATACGTATATAAGATTACTGTAAAATCTCCGTTAACCAATAAGCAAGTCGAGAAATTCGAAAAACTTGTAATCCTTTAATAATTCAAAATTAAACTTATATTTGTGCAAAATTTGAACCTCATGAAGAAAATCTTTATCCTGATTTTATTGGCATTAGTGACAATTAAGACTACGGCCCAGGAAGATAACTCTACCGCTAACCAAAGAGTTATCACAACAGCAGTTCCGTTCGTGCTGATTGCCGCCGATGCGCGTGCAGCAGGTATGGGGGATATCGGTGTTACAACATCGGCAGACGCCTTTTCACAGCAATGGAACCCAGCGAAATATGCTTTTGCTATTTCAAAGCAGGGTGTAGGTGTGACGTATACACCGTACTTGAGTCAATTAGTAAACGATATCTTCTTAGGAAACTTGACCTATTACAACCGTATCAACGAGCGTAGTGCAATTGGAGCGAGTCTTAGGTATTTCAGTTTAGGAGATATTGAACTTCGTGATACTGCCGAGCAAATACCGTTGGTTCAGAGTCCGAATGAATTTACTTTCGACCTGTCCTATTCGTTACGCCTTAGCGATCGTTTTGCAATGGGTGTAGCAGGACGTTA